>NZ_JBFOAH010000007.1:0-278480 GCF_040812055.1 Paraburkholderia suaedae
CACATAGCCATACGCGCCGCCCGCGCGCGCCGGGTTCACGTTCAGGCACACGCCGGTATGCTGCGCCTTGCACGTCGGGCAGCGCCCGCATGCGACGTTGAACGGCACCGAGACCAGATCGCCGATGGCCAGCGTCTCGACGTCGCGGCCCACCTCGATCACCTCGCCGGTGATCTCGTGGCCGAGCACGAGGCCCACTTCCGCGGTCGTGCGCCCGCGCACCATGTGCTGGTCGGAGCCGCAGATATTCGTGCTCACCACCTTCAGGATCACGCCGTGACCGATCGACCGCCCGCGCGGATCGACCATCTTCGGATAGTCGATCGACTGGACTTCCACCTTGCCCTGCCCCAGATATACGACGCCGCGATTGCTGCTCATCTGTCTGTCTCCATGTCTCGTGAGTGGCGCGCCCCCGCTCGATGGGGTACGCCGTTCATCGAGGGTAGCGCCCGCTGCCGCGAGGCATAGGCAGCGAACGCGACATGGGTTTGGCTGGAACCGACATGAGGCCCGGGCTCCACTGCTGTCGGGTCCATCCGTTTTTTATTGATTGACCGTTCAATATAAAAAAACTACCATGCTCTCTCGAACATGTGGGCCGGTTGCGCTCGTCCCACGCCCTTCTTACTGCCCGCCCCTGGCTGCCCCATGCCCAAACTTGGAATGCGCGAAATCCGCCGCGCGCAACTGATAGACGCAACGCTCCTCACGATCGACCAGGCCGGTCTCGCGGGCGCGACGCTGGCGTCGGTGGCCCAGCGCGCCAGTATCTCCACCGGCATCGTCAGCCACTATTTCGGCGACAAAGACGGCTTGCTGGAGGCCACCATGCGGCACGTGCTGCGCGATCTGTGGCAAGCCACCTCGCGTCGGCGGCGGGCGGCGAAAGCGGACCCGCGCTCGAAATTGCGCGCCGTGGTCGCCGCGAATTTCGACGCCGAGCAGACCAGCGCGCCGGTGATGAAAACCTGGCTCGCTTTCTGGTCCGAGAGCATGCACAAGCCGCAGCTGCGGCGGCTGCAATACGTCAACACGCGCCGGTTGAACTCGAACCTGTGCGCCGATTTTTCCAGGGCGCTGCCGCGTCAGGCGGCACGGCGCGCGGCGAGCGGCCTCGCCGCGTTGATCGACGGCTTATGGCTGCGCGGTGCGCTGTCGGGCGAACCATTCGACACCAAAGCGGCGCTGCGCGTCGCCAACGAATATATCGATCTGGTCCTCGCCGCAGGCAACTAGACCGCTGACACTTTTAAAGGAGCAAGCCATGGCGGTATTCGCAACGCAACGTCTCTACATCAACGGAACCTACGTCGACGCGACCAGCGCGGAAACCTTCGAGACGCTCGACCCCGCCACCGGCGAAACGCTCGCCAGTGTGCAACAGGCGTCGGCGGCGGACGTCGAGCGCGCGGTGCAGTCGGCGCGCGACGGTCAGCGCGAATGGGCCGCGATGACCGCGATGCAGCGCTCGCGCATTCTGCGCCGTGCGGTCGATATCCTGCGCGAGCGCAACGACGAACTCGCCGCACTTGAAACACGCGACACCGGCAAGCCGATAACGGAGACACGCGCGGTGGACATCGTCACCGGCGCGGACGTGATCGAATACTATGCGGGCCTCGCCACCGCCATCGAAGGGCAGCAGATTCCGTTGCGGCCTTCCTCTTTCGTTTATACGCGGCGCGAGCCGTTGGGTGTATGCGCGGGCATCGGCGCGTGGAACTACCCGATTCAGATCGCGTGCTGGAAGTCGGCGCCCGCGCTTGCAGCCGGCAACGCGATGATCTTCAAGCCGAGCGAAATCACGCCACTGTCCGCGCTTAAACTCGCGGAGATTTACACCGAAGCAGGCGTGCCAGCGGGCGTGTTCAATGTCGTGCAAGGTGACGGCCGCGTCGGTGCGATGCTCGCGGCGCATCCCGGCATCGAGAAGATATCGTTCACGGGCGGTGTGGAAACGGGCAAGAAGGTGATGTCGCTCGCGGGCGGTTCATCGCTGAAAGAAGTGACCATGGAACTCGGCGGCAAATCGCCGCTGCTCGTGTTCGACGACGCCAATCTCGAACGCGCCGCCGACATCGCGATGAGCGCCAACTTTTTCAGCTCCGGCCAGGTCTGCACCAACGGCACGCGCGTTTTCGTGCAGCGCGGTGTTCACGAGCAATTCGAAAGGCTCGTGCGGGAACGCGTCAAACGCATTCGCGTCGGCTTCCCCACCAACGGCGATACGAACTTCGGTCCGCTCGTCAGCGCCGCGCAATTGCAGAAGGTATTGGGCTACATCGAAAGCGGCCTGCAGGAAGGCGCGCGACTCGTTGCAGGCGGCAAGCGTCTGACCCAAGGGCATTTCGGCCCCGGCCAATATGTCGAGCCGACCGTGTTCGCCGATTGCCGCGACGACATGCGCATCGTGCGCGAAGAAATCTTCGGCCCGGTCATGAGCATCCTGGTGTTCGACGACGAAGACGAAGCGATCGCACGAGCAAACAACACCGCCTACGGTCTCGCCGCGGGTGTGGTCACGGAGAACTTCGCGCGCGCGCATCGCGTCATTCATCAACTCGAAGCGGGCATCTGCTGGATCAACACGTGGGGCGAATCGCCGGCGGAAATGCCGGTGGGCGGCTACAAGCAATCAGGTGTGGGCCGCGAAAACGGCATCACGACGCTCGAGCACTACACGCGCATCAAGTCCGTGCAAGTCGAGCTCGGTCCCTATCAACCGGTGTTCTAAGGAGTGGCTGCGATGGCTTCGAATGAATACGACTACATCATTGTCGGGGCGGGATCGGCGGGCAACGTGCTCGCCTCGCGCCTGACCGAAGACGCGGACGTCACCGTGCTGCTGCTCGAAGCAGGCGGCCCGGACTACCGCCTCGACTTCCGCACGCAGATGCCGGCGGCACTCGCGTATCCGCTGCAAGGGCGCCGCTATAACTGGGCGTACGAAACGGACCCCGAACCGCATATGAACAACCGGCGCATGGAATGCGGACGCGGCAAGGGGCTGGGCGGTTCGTCGCTGATCAACGGCATGTGCTACATCCGCGGCAATGCGCTGGATTACGACGGCTGGGCAACGCGAGAAGGTCTGGAAAACTGGACCTATCTGGATTGCCTGCCGTATTTCCGCAAGGCCGAGACGCGCGACGTGGGCGCGAACGCATATCACGGCGGCGATGGCCCGGTGCATGTGACCACCAGCAAGCCCGGCAACAACCCGCTTTTTGCTGCGATGGTCGAGGCAGGTGTGCAAGCGGGCTTCCCACGTACCGACGATCTGAACGGCTATCAGCAGGAAGGCTTTGGTCCCATGGACCGCACGGTTACGGCGAACGGCCGGCGTGCGAGCACGGCGCGCGGCTATCTGGATCGCGCAAAAACGCGTGCGAACCTGACGATCCTCACGCATGCCGTGACCGATCGCGTGTTGTTCTCCGGCAAGCGTGCAGTGGGCGTCGCATATCTGCACCATGGCAATGCGGTGAAAGCGCACGCGCGCCGCGAAGTGCTGGTATGCAGCGGCGCAATCGCATCGCCGCAATTGCTGCAACGTTCGGGTGTGGGCCGCGCGAGTTGGCTGCGCGAACTCGATGTGCCGCTCGTGCATGATCTGCCCGGTGTCGGTGATAACTTGCAAGACCATCTGGAGATGTACATTCAGTACGAATGCAAGGAGCCCGTTTCGCTCTATCCCGCGTTGCAGTGGTGGAATCAGCCGGCGATCGGACTCGAATGGATGCTGAACGGTACAGGCATCGGCGCAAGCAATCAGTTCGAAGCAGGCGGCTTTATCCGCACCCGCGACGACGACCTTTGGCCTAACATTCAATATCACTTCCTGCCGGTAGCGATCAATTACAACGGCTCTAACGCGATCAAGATGCATGGCTTTCAGGCGCATGTGGGGTCGATGCGTTCGCCAAGCCGTGGCCGTGTGAAGCTCACGTCACGCGATCCGAACGCGCATCCGAGCATTCTGTTCAACTACATGGCCGATCCACTGGACTGGCGCGAGTTCCGCGACGGCATCCGGATTACCCGCGAGATCATGCGCCAGCCGGCGCTCGATCGTTATCGCGGACGCGAACTGAATCCGGGCGCGGAACTGAGCACGGATGAACAGCTCGACACCTTCGTGCGGATGCGCGCCGAGACGGCGTTTCATCCGTCCTGCTCGTGCAAGATGGGTTACGACGAGATGGCGGTGGTGGACAACGAAGGCCGCGTGCATGGCATGGAAGGACTGCGCGTGGTCGATGCGTCGATCATGCCGCAGATCACCACGGGCAATCTGAATGCGCCGACCATCATGCTCGCGGAGAAGATCGCCGACCGCATTCGTGGACGTGAAGCGCTGCCGCGTGTGGATACGCCTTACTTCGTCGCGAATGGCGTGCCTTCCAGAAAGCGCGAAACGGCGACGGTTTAGCGCGCGCCGCGTTTGCGGCGCCACCGCACAAACATCGCGATTGACTACCTCAGTGGTATCGGCGCGGCAAGAAGAAAGGGGCGCACGCTACGAGTATTGAGCCATCCCTGCACCTGACAGGTGCTCCAAAACCAAAGGGCGCGAAACGCGCCCTTCAGTCATTCATGCCAGTGCGGACCCCGCAAGGCGCAGCGCATTATTTGCCCGCTACATACGCTTTCACAGCCGGCAAACCATCCTTGCCGTCGAACGTCTTCACACCCGCGAGCCATTTATCGAGCACGCCCGGATTCGCCTTTAGCCACTGGCGCGCGGCCTTGTTCGGATCCGTCTTGTTCATGATCGGCACCATCACGTGGTTCTCGATATCGGTCGTGAACTGCAGGTTCGATACGAGCTTCGCGACATTGGGGCAACGCGTCGAATAATCTGTCGACGTCACCGTCAGCACTTTCGCTTCGCCGTAATTCGCGCCGAACACGTCGTCGCCGCCGGACAGATAATCGATCTTCATCTGTACGTTCATCGGATGCGGTTCCCAGCCGAGAAACACAATCGGCTTCTTCTCGCGGATCGCGCGGTTGACTTCGACCAGCATGCCCGCCTCGCTCGACTCCACCATCTTGAACTTGCCGAGCCCGTACTGGTTGCTGTCGATCATCTTCTTGATCAGCGCGTTGCCGTCGTTGCCCGGCTCGATGCCGTAGATCTTCCCGTCGAGCTTGTCGTAGTTCTTCGCGATGTCGTTGAACGACTTGATGCCGGCCTGATACGCGTAGTCGGGCACGGCCAGCGTGTATTTCGCGCCGGTCAGATTCGGCGTGGCCAGCACCGTGAGCTGGCCGGCTTTCTTGAACGGATCGATCATCGGGTCCATGGTCGGCGACCAGTAGCCGAGGAACACGTCGATCTGCTTGCTCTTTACACCGGCGAATGTGATCGGTACTGAAGCAATCGTCTTGGTCGGCTTGTAGCCGAGCCCTTCAAGCACGGTGGAGGCAAGCCCGGTAGTCGCCGCAATGTCGGTCCAGCCGACGTCGGCAAACCGGACGTCCCGGCAGGTAGCAGGTTCTGCGGCAAAGACAGACGACACCGACAGCGCGCACAGCGACGCAGCCCACAAACGTTTCATGACGGTCCTTTGATGATTGGTATTGGTCTTAACAGGCAGAAAAGATTTTAATTGGCCTATTCACGCGCACAACCACAGAGCTGATCGCATCGCGCTTCATAGGCCGCTCAGCCGTGCTGCGCGGCGGCTGGCGCGCGGCGCACGTTCATCAGGCTGCGCAAGCCCGACAGCAACGGCGCGCGCGCCATGCCCGGCGCACGGCCGAAGCTCTCCGTGATGCGGTCCAGGATGATCGCAAGCATCACCACCGAAAGACCGCTTTCGAATCCCAGCCCGATGTCCAGCCGCTGAATACTCGCCAGCACGTCGTTGCCCAGACCGCCCGCGCCGACCATCGACGCGATGATCACCATCGACAGCGCCATCATGATGGTCTGGTTCACACCGGTCATGATCGACGGCAGCGCATTGGGAAACTGCACCTTGTACAGCAGTTGCCACGGCGTGCAGCCAAAAGCCTGCCCGGCCTCGACGATTTCGCGGTTCACATGCTTGATGCCGAGCGACGTGAGGCGCACTGCGGGCGGCATTGCAAAGATCACCGTCGACAGAATCCCCGGCACGCGGCCCAGGCCGAACAGCATCGCGGCCGGAATCAGGTAGACGAACGCGGGCATGGTCTGCATCAGATCGAGCACCGGGCGCACCACCATCTCCACTGTGCGGCTCTTCGCGGTCCAGATGCCGAGCGGCACGCCGAGCAGCAGGCTGATCAAGGTCGAGGACAGCGTAAGGCCGAGCGTGATCACCATCTGGTCCCAGAAGCCGGTGCCGTAGATCAGCAGCAGCGCGAGCAGGGTGAACAAGGCGAAACGCCAGCCCACCCGCCACAAGCCGATGCCGACGAAGAACGCCATCAGCGCCCACATCGGCACGGCCTGCAGGCCATGCTCGATGACGGCGGCAAAGTTCTCGATGACCTTGCCGATCGAATCAAAGGTTTTCGCGTCGTGATCGAGCAGGTAGTGAACGCCGTGATCGACCCAGGCGCCAAGTGGAATGACTTCAGACATGGGAGCTCCGATGGCGCGTGAGAACGTTCAGCACGGTCGTCTTGTTGACCGAACCACAGTACGAGCCGTCCGCTTCGACGACCGGCAGCGGCGCGTGGCTTGCCACCACCCGTTCGACGACGTCGTCGAGCGGCGCAGTGCGGTGGATGCATTCGACGGGGTTGAGCTTCGGCGAGGCGCTGCCCAGCGCATCGCGGCACACGAAGCCGCGAATCCGGCGCGCGCTGTCGAGCACGAACGCGTAGTCGGCGCTGCCGTTCAGCGTCGCCGCGACGCTCGATGCATCGATGGGCGACGCGTGCTGCATGAGCGGCACGGCGTCGGTCTGCATCAGGTCGCCGGCGGTCAGGTAGCGGCTCGTGTCGATACCTTCGAAGAACGCCCGCACGTAATCGTCGGCGGGATTCGTGATGATCTGCTGCGGCGTGCCGATTTGCACGACCTTGCCGCCCTCCATGATCGCGATGCGCGTGCCGATGCGCATCGCCTCTTCCAGATCGTGCGACACGAACAGGATCGTGCGCTGCTGCTCGCGTTGCAGCTCGAGCAGCACGTTCTGCATTTCCTTGCGCTTGAGCGGATCGAGCGCGGAAAACGCCTCGTCCATGATCATCAGCGACGGGTTGACCGCCAGCGCCCGCGCGAGGCCCACGCGCTGCTGCATGCCCCCCGAGAGCTGCGCGGGCAGCTTTTGCGCGAACGGCGCGAGGCCGACCTGCTCCAGCACTGCCATGGCCCGCTTCTCGCGTTCCTTGCGGCCGAGGCCCGCCACTTCGAGCCCGAACGCGGCGTTCGACAGCACCGTTCGCTGCGGCATCAGCGCGAACGACTGGAACACCATGCTCATGTCCTTGCGGCGCAGCGCCGTCAATTCCGAGCGCGGCACGCTCGCCACGTCGCGGCCGTCGATCAGCACCTTGCCGGCCGTCGGCTCGACGAGCCGGTTGATCAGGCGAATCAGCGTCGACTTGCCGGAGCCGGACAGGCCCATCAGCACGAAGATCTCGCCTTCCTTCACTTCGAACGACACGTTGTGCACGCCGACGATATGACCGGTGCGCGCGAACACGTCCTCTTTGGTTGCGCCGGCGGCCAGCATGGCGCTCGCCTGTTTCGGGTTGGGGCCGAACACCTTGCATAGTCCTTCGACCACGACCTTCGGGGAATTCATTGAATGCTCTCCTAGCGTGGCGGACGTCCGTCCGCGCTGTACATACATAGTTGCCAGAAAAAAGTGCGCCTAGCCGACTATTTGCGACAACCACATGTGGAAATACGACAATCGCGCCGCGCGAGCCTCGCCGCGTACTCGGCGCAGCCCTGTGGCGCAAGCGTTTGACGGCTATTGGCAGGGTCGGCGCGGCGTGTCGCATTAGCATAAGTGATGCAAGCAGAGCGAAAGAAAACGCGTCGGCAACAGCCGGCGCCGTTGCAGAAGTGGCAGCCTGCGCACCCAGACTCAATGCGACTGCGATGGTTATCGGCAGGACGATATCCTGGTTTCCCGTCATCTCGAAGATCATTGCCACCGCGGTCATGGCCGTGCCGGTGCTGCCGCCCAGCATCGCGCCCCTTCCTGCCATCGCAAACGCTGGCGCCCTCAACGGTGCACCCGGCTCGATGATCGCTACGATGGAGGACCACGCTGCGCCAGGCGTGGCGCCAACGAATAGCGACGGCGAGAAGCCCGACACCAAGCCTGTCCGACGTGGCCACGGTTTATGGCTGTGCTCGATGCTGCGCGCTTTTGGAGGCCGCAAGCATGATCTGACAATCGTTGCTTTTCATCGTTGTACTAACTGATCAAGCAGTTTTCGCCAACATACCATGTGCGCCGCCGGCCGGCCTGCGCTCGCGCGGGGTCGATATCGCTGACATAATGGTTTCCCCCAATCTCGCCTCCACCCTTGAGGAGCCCCAGTGAACAATTCAGCCGCCCCCTCCCACAGCAATGCAGTGCGTCGCGTCGCCTTTCTCGGCCTCGGCGTCATGGGTCATCCAATGGCCGGGCATCTGGCCAAAGCCGGCCTCGACGTAACCGTGTACAACCGTACCTGGCCGAAAGCCGAGCAATGGGTCTCCGAATACGGTGGACGCGCGGCGCGCACGCCGCGTGAAGCCGTCGACGGCGCAGATCTCGCACTCGCGTGTGTGGGCAACGACGACGACTTGCGCAGCATCACGCTCGGTGACGACGGAGCATTTGCGGGCATGGCACCTGGCGCGGTATTCGTCGACCATACGACGGCATCGGCCAACGTCGCCCGGGAACTCGCGGAGATCGCGCAAAGGCAAGGCCTGCATTTCATCGACGCGCCGGTCTCCGGCGGGCAGGCCGGCGCCCAGAAGGGCACGCTGACCATCATGTGCGGCGGCGATGCCACGGCGTTCGAACGCGCCGCGGCGACGCTCGATCACTATGCGACGGCCGTCACGCTGATCGGCCCGGCAGGCGCAGGTCAACTGGCGAAGATGGTCAATCAGATCTGTATTGCCGGCATGGTGCAGGGCCTGGCCGAAGCCATCAACTTCGGCGAGCATGCCGGCCTCGACATGCGGCTCGTGCTGGCGGTGATCGGCAAGGGCGCCGCCGCCAGTTGGCAGATGGAAAACCGCGGCGCGACGATGATCGAAGGCAAGTTCGATTACGGTTTCGCGGTCGACTGGATGCGCAAGGACCTCGGCTTCTGCCTCGACGAAGCGAAGCGCAATGGCGCATCGCTACCGGTCACCGCTCTCGTCGACCAGTTCTATGGCGACGTGCAGGCGCTGGGCGGCAACCGCTACGATACGTCCAGCCTCATCTGGCGCCTGCGCAAGCTCAAGTCCGCCGGCTAGCACCGGAGCGGGCGTCTGCGCCCGCACCTGAGCGCGCCTTCGAGCGCGCATCTGGCCGCGCGCCTGGCGGGCGCGCCGCCTGGCGCCTCTGTCATTTGCGCCACCGCAACGGACGGCGCAGGTGATGCCGCTCCAGCCGCACGGCAGTGCCCGCCTGAACAAACGCGGGCACGCCGCCGCCCAGCCCGAGCCCTTCCTGCCGCTCCCGCTCTTCGTCGGCCTCGACCGTCTTGCCCGTATCGATGAAGAGGGCCGCCACGATACCCACGGCCAGCAGCGCCGCCGAAATCGTGAACGGGACATCGTAGCTGCCGGTAGTCTCGATCAGATAACCGAACACGACCGGCGACAGCATGCCCGCCACGCCGAAGCCCGTGTTCATCATGCCGCCCGCGGTACCGGCGTATTTGCCGGCGATGTCGAGCGGCAACGTCCACAACACGGGATTCGTGATCTCGAGGAAGAAGAACGAAGCGGACAGGAACAGCACCGCCATCATCGGGTTGGTCGCGGTGACCATCGGCAGAAGGAAGATCAGTGAGCCACCCATGCCCACCACCAGCACGGCACACCGGGCAAAGCGCAGGCGGCCGGTCAGCTTGTAGAGCTTGTCCGACGCCACGCCGCCCAGCGTATCGCCGATCACCCCGGCGAGCAGCGGCAGCGCGGTGAAAAGTGCCAGCTGTTTGAGGTCGAAGCCGCGCGCTTCTTTCAGATACGAAGGCAGCCAGGTCAGATAGACCCAAAGCAGCCAGCCGTAACAGAAGTCGACGAAAGTCACGAGCCACATGCGGCGGATCAGCTTTCGCCACGGCGTGGCCGAATGCTTTGCGCGGTCGCAATCGCCAGCACGATAGCCGATCTCGGCGGTTTCCTCGGGCGTGATGCGCCGGTTCTGCTCGGGCGAGTTCGTGAACACGCACAGGTAGAGCACCGTCCATGCGAGGCTGGCCACGCCGAGCAGAATGAACGCATCGCGCCAGCCGCCCGCCACGACCACCGCGAGCACGAGCGGCGGCGTCACTGCGCCGCCCAGACGCGCGAAACTGTGCGTGATGCCTTGCGCGAAGCCACGTTCGGCAACCGGCATCCAGTAAGTGAATGCCCGCGTGGCGCTCGGAAAGGCACCGCCTTCGCCGATCCCGAGCGCAAAGCGCAGCGCGACCAGCATCACTACGCTACCGGCAAAACCGGTGGCGAGCGTCGCCACGCCCCAGATCAACGACAGCACCGTCAGCACCAGTTTCGGCCCGTACTTATCCGACAGCCAGCCGCCGAGGATCTGCATGAACGCATACGGATACGCAAAAGCCGAGAACACCAGGCCTAGCTGAACGGTGGTCAGCCCCATTTCGTGGCGAATCATCGGGCCGGCCACGGCGATGTTGACACGATCGATGTACGAGATGAAATACATCAGGCACATGACGGCCAGAATGATGTGGCGCGTCTTCACACGCCGCTTGTGTGTGTTCATGCTGTCTCCTGTCTCTCTCTCATGTGACGGCTATGGCGTCATCGACGGCTGCTGCGCCGGCGACGTCCAGCTCGTTCGATCAGTGCGGCGGATGGGTCCGCTCTCGCACTCTCCTACCTTCCTTCGCGCATGCCGGCGCTGCCGCCGCCGGCAGACAGCAGCCGCATCAGGACGGCACGAGCTTCAGACGTTGCACCTTGCCCGAAGGCCCGCGAGGCAGTTCCGCAACGAAGTGGAACGCCTTCGGTGTCTTGTAGCGGCCCAGTTCGCGCAAGCAGTGCGCATGCAGCTCGGCCGTGTCGAGCGCGCCTTGTCCCTCGGCGACGCGCGGCACCACGAATGCAACGATCTCCTGACCGTACGCCGTGTCCGGGACTCCGACCGCCGCCGCATCCAGCACGCCGGGGTGCCGGAGCAACGCTTCGTCGATTTCGCGCGGCGCGATGTTCTCGCCGCCCTTGATGATCAGTTCCTTCGCCCGGCCGTTGATGTAGAAATAGCCGTCCTCGTCGCGATACCCGAGGTCGCCGGTGCGCAGCCAGCCGTCGTCGGTGAAAGCGGCGCGGGTTTCCTCAGGCCGCTTATAGTAGCCGTCCATGACCTGCTCGCCGCGCAGCACGATTTCGCCGCACTCGTTGGGCACGCACTCGTGGCCGTCCCGCCCTATCACCTTGGCTTCGCCGCCCGAAGGCCGACCGATGCTGCCGATCTTGCGCGACGCCGCATCATAAGGATTACTGAACACGGGCGCGGCCGTTTCGGTCATGCCCATGGTTTCGATGATGCCGACCCCGAAGCGCGCCTCGAACGCGCGATGATGATCGACCGGCAGCGCCGCGGAAGCACTGCGGCAGAACTTCAGCGCCGACAGATCGAACGCGCACTGTTCGTTGTTGTTCAGCAAATACGCGACGATCGTCGGCACGACGTTGATCCACGTACAGCCGTAGCGCGCGACGTCGCGCCAGAAGGTGCGACCCGAAAAGCGCGGCGTCACGACCACCGAGCCGCCGTGAAAGAGCGGCGCCAGCAGCGTCACAACGAGGCCATTGATGTGATAGAAAGGCAACGAAGCGAGAACCCGGTCATCATCGCCGAGCCGGTGTTCGGCGGTGATGTTGCCCGCGTTGGCGAGCAGGTTCCGATGCGTCAGCAAGACGCCCTTCGGTGCGCCGGTGGTGCCCGAGGTGTACATCAGCAGCGCGACGTCGTCCGCGTCCGGTTCCGGTGAGGATGCGAGCGCCGCATTGCGCAGGTGCACAGCGGCGCGCGCCGCCGAGGTTGGCTGCGCAGCCGCGCCTACGGTCGCCTCCGCCAGAGCCAGCTCGGTTTGCAGCGACGCGGGCGGCTCCAGCGCATCCGGTTCCGTTAGCACCAGCGCGATGTCGCGGCCCCGCGCTGACTCCTGCGAGCCGGCAATTGCAACGGCGACCGCTTCGCGCGTCTCGCGCGTGGCAAAGATCATGTGCGTGTCCGAATGCTCGACGATGTAGCGAAGTTGCGAGGGCTGGCACAGCAGATTGAGCGGGTTCGCGACGAGCCCGCTATACATCGCGGCAAGCAACAGCCGGGCGGTCTGGATGCCGTTGCCCATGTACACCGAGACGACATCGCCCGGCCGCAACCCGGCTTCCCAAAAACGCGCTTCCAGCACGCGGCAGTCGTCGCGCAGTTCGCCAAACGTCAAGGTGTTCACGCGCGAACCGCCGACGCTGTCGGAGCCACGGTTATCGTCGCCTTCGGGTGCCGCCAGCAGGAACGGCTTGTCCGGAAACTGCGCGGCGCGCGCGTCGATCAGCGCGCGGATCGTAACAGGCTGATTCATCGACCGTACCTCTTGAAAAAATCGCCGAGCAGGTCTTCGACCTCAGGCACGCGCTCCTCGATCGGGTAGGCGACGCGCGTGATGTTCAGGTATTGGCGGAAGTTCAGATTGCCCGAGAAATTATTGCGGCCCCACGTCCCGCATCCCATCGACAGGGAGAACGGCAAGCCGTTATCGAAGTTGCCGCCGGTGGCGAAGCAATGCGCCTGATTCACGATCACGCGCGCGACCGGCAACGTCGAACCGAGTAGGACGGCTTGCTCCGGATCGGAGGAATGCAGGCCGACCGAATGCCCGGCTCCCATGTAGGCGTAGATGCCGCGTACGAGACTACAAGCGGCGTCGAAAGTGTTCGCGCGATAAACAGTCAAAACCGGCGCGAGCTTCTCGCCGGAAAATGGGTAGTCCGCACCGAAGCCTGTTTCTTCCACCATCAGAAACGCAGGGTCACGTTCGGCAATGTCATCGAGGCCCGCCGCGCGCGCAATCGAGGCAGCCGATCTCGCCGTGCATTGCTCGGAGAGCTTGCCGTTCACCCACATAGCGGCCTGCAGCCGCGCCTTCTGCGAGCCGTCGAGCAGCACGCCGCCGCACGCGGCCAGTTCGCGCAACATCGGCTCGTACACGGCCTCTTCGATCACGACGCTGTTCTCGGATGAACAGCTCGTCGCGTTATCGAAGGTCTTCGAGCTGGCAATCTTGTGCGCCGCATCGTGCAGATCGGCAGACGCCGTCACGATCGAAGCTACGTTTCCCGCTCCCACGCCAAACGCGGGCGTCCCGCTTGCATAGGCCATCCGCACGTTCGCCTGCGATCCGGTCGCGACGACCAGGTCGGCCTCGCGCATCAATTCGGCGGTGGCCGCCTTGCTGATCGGCGCGGGCAACATCTGGACGAGATCCGCCGGCAGCCCGGCTTTGGCGAATTGATCATGAATGAACTCGATTAGCAGCGCGCAGGAAGAAAAGCCCTTCGGCGAAGGCGCGACGATCACCGCGTTGCCGCATTTGAGCGCGTTGATGATCTTGTTGGCCGGTGTCGCCGCCGGATTGGTCGACGGCGTAATCGCCGCAACCACGCCGACCGCGCGCGCTATCTCGACGATGCCGGTTGCCGCGTCGCGCGATATCACGCCGCTGGTCTTCTGTCCGTGCAGATCGCGCAGCAATCCGAGTGTTTTACGATAGTTCTTGCGGAATTTGTCATCCGCATTGCCGAGACCGGTGTCGTGCACCGCCAGTTCGGCAAGCCGCCGGTTGCGCGCGGGCTCCATGATGGCCCATGCTGCGGCGTCGACGGCGGTATCGAGCACATGTTGTCCCGCGAATTCGAACACACGCTGCGCGGCGCGCGCCCGCGCGACGCGTTGCGCGACGCTGCGCTCGACATCGCCGTCCACGCCCTGGCGCGCTGCTTCGGCTTGTGTGGCCCTGACATTCATACCGTTCGCTCCTGATGGAAAAGATTGGCAGTTAAACTAATCTAGCCAGCTGCGCGCGCGTCGGAGTCCCGTTTTTTTAACTATTCTCTGCACTGCCCTCGCCAGAATCGAAAAGTGCAAGATTCGGGACTTTCCATAGTCCCGAAAACCGATCAGGTCGATGCACAATCCGGGTTGGAGATACAACGGTGAGGAGACGCAGTGTCGACTTCGAATCAATCGAATGCGGCGGCAGTGCGCGCGTTTCGCGTACTGGAAACCTTGGCGGAGGCAGGTGCGCCGCTTTCGATGACCGACCTCGTGCATGCGCTGCAATTGCCCAAGCAGACCGTGCATCGCATCCTCGTGCAGTTGATGGACGCATGGCTCGTGACGCGCAGCGCGGGCGGCCGGCTCTATGAATGCTCGCCGCGCGTGCGCATGCTTGCCGTCAATGTCCTGATGCACGCGGGCCCGGCAGCCGCGCGCCATGTGTTGCTCGAACAGCTGGTGGCGAAAATCGGCGAGACATGCAATCTGACGATGCTCTCGGGCAACGATGTGGTCTACGTCGACCGCGTGGAAACGGAGTGGCTGTTACGCATGCATCTTCAGCCGGGCTCGCACGTGCCATTGCATTGCTCGGCAAGCGGCAAGCTTCTGCTGAGCTTTCTGCCGAAGGACCGGCGTGAGCGGCTCATCGAAACCTTGCCGCTGCGCGCCTATTCGGAACGGACCATTACGGACCGCGAGGCGTTACGCAAGGAACTGGTCGTGACGCGGCGGCGCCAGCTGGCGATCAACGATCAGGAACATCTGCAGGGGCTGATCGCCATCGCCGTGCCTGTCATGCTGGACCGCAATCGCGCTTGCGCGGCGATTGCGGTTCAGGCGCCGGTCGGGCGGGTCACGCTCGACGATCTGCTGGCCTTCCTGCCCGATCTGCGTCAGGCGGCCGACGAAACCGCGAAAACATTCCGCATGTAACGAGTTCGACAGAAGCCGAATGCCCCCGGAGCCCGCGTTCCGCTGCGGACCGCATCATTCCGGAAAACGGGACGACCTGCGCTGGCCGATGCGTCTGAAACGGCGCGAGGTCCGCGAAGACCGGCTTCATAAAAGGCGCACTGTACAATGATGTCGATCCATTTTCCGGAACGGTCGACATGATTAAAGCCGATACTCCCACCCTGCGTGCATTCGCGCTGCTCGAGCATCTCGTCAACGCTGACGGCCCAGTGTCGCTCGCCGACATTGCACAGGACGTCGATTTGCCGAAGGCTTCGTTGCACCGCATGCTGGCGTCATTGGAAGCAGGCGGCCTCGTAATCCGCGAACCGGGCCAGAAGAACGCCTACGTGATCGGGCCGCGCCTTGCGCAACTCGGTCTGGGCGTCATGATGCATTCGGGGGCGCGCAGGCTTCGCCATGCGATCCTTGCACATCTGGTCGCCGACCTTGGCGAGACCTGCAATCTCACGATGCTGCACGAAACGGAAGTGCTTTATCTCGACCGGATGGAAGCTCCGTGGCCGTTGCGGCTCGATCTCAAACCAGGCTCACATGTGCCCGCGCACTGCAGCGCGAGCGGCAAGCTGCTGCTGGCAATGCTGCCGCGCGAGCAACGCAGCGCGATCGTGCGCACGCTCAAGCTCGAACGCTTCACGCCCAACACCATCACCGATCCCGAACTGCTCGAAGCAGAACTCGACCGCATCGCGCACAAGCGCATCGCGATCGACAACGAAGAGTTCGTGGCCGGCATCGCGTGCGTGGCGGCGCCCGTGAGCGGTGAGAGCAATACGTGCATCGCGGCGATCGCGGTCCATGCGCCGGTTTCACGTGCGCCCCTCTCGCGCGCACTCGAATTCGTCCCGCGCTTGCAGGAAGCGGCGGGAGAGCTGGCAAAAACGTTCTAGCCGCTTACGCCTCGGGCCGCTGCGCGCGCACGAGTTGCGCGAGCAGGCGCACGCCGGGATCGATCTTTTCGAGTTTGATGGCGGAAAAGCCCATACGGAAGCAGCGATTCTGCTCCAGTCCGGTCATGAAAAAGACGTCGCCCAGTTCGATCAGGATGCCGTGGGCTTGCGCGTCCTCCGCGAGCCGCGTCGCATCGAGCCAGGGCGGCCCCTCGACCCAACACGACGCACCGCCTCCGAGCGGCACGTAGCGCGCCTCGGGCAGATGGGCGTCGAGCGCCGCCATCAGCGCCTGCGCCCGCTCCCGGTACGCCAGGGCAAGACGTCGCAATAGCGCGTCGTGATGCCCCAGTGCCAGGAAGGTCGCAAAGGCGCGCTGAATGTAGGCAGCCGGGTGACGCACCATGAGTCGGCGCAGCGCCCGCAGTTCGCGCATGAGCTCGCGCGGTCCGACGATATAACCCAGCCTCAACCCGGGCGCAAAGGTCTTCGACAGGCTGCCGATATAGATGACGCGGTCCGCCTTGTCCAGGCTCTTCAATGCGGGGTGCGGTGCACCGGAGAAGTTGTTCTCGCTCTCGTAGTCGTCTTCGATCAGGACGAAGTCATGCTCCTGCGCCAGTTCGAGGAGCGCATGGCGGCGCCCGATGGGCATGGTCGCCGTGGTCGGGCACTGGTGGCTTGGCGTGACGTAGACGTAGTCGCATTGCGCGAGCAGATCGGCGTCCTCGACCGGCCGCACACCGCCATCGTCGACCGGCAGAGGCTGCAGCCGCGCGTTGCGGTTCTCGAAGATATTGCGAGCGTCCGGGTAGCCGGGATTCTCAAAACCGATGGTGGTCCGCTCGCTCGCCAGTAGATCGGCGAGAAGATACAGCGCTTGCTGGCAGCCTATCGTGACGACGATTTCATCCGGCATCGCGAACACGCCGCGCCGCGGCAGCACGCGCGTGCGGACCTGCTGGATCAGCGTATCGTCATCGCGCTCGATCAGATCCGGCGCCCAGTTGCGAATCTCCATCACCGAGAGCGCTTTCATACAGCACTCGCGCCAGTCGGTCGTCGGAAACAGCGACTGGTCGAACTGCCCGTAGATAAAGGGGTACTCGTAGGTCAGCCAGTTGCCTGGCTTGACGATGTTGCGTTGCGCGGACGGCCGCCGGCGCACACGCTGGTCCCAATCCGGCCGCGCGACGGAGTCGTTGGCCGCCTGGCCCGGCGCCGTCTGCAGCGCAGAGAATCCGTGGCGCCCCTCGAGAATGGCTGGATTCACGAAGTGCCCGCTGCGCTCGCGCGAGAGCAGATACCCTTCTTCGACGAGTTGCTGATAAGCCAGCACGACGGTGTTGCGGGCAACGCTCAACTGGTCGGCAAGCTCCCGGCTGGATGGCAACGCGCGATCCGGCAACAGTTGGCCGTCGAGAATCGCGGCCACCAGCATCTGGCGAATCTGGCCCTGCAGGCTCATATTCGACTCGGGTGAACGCTGGAACCGCTGCGTCCATAAGCCCACCGAGGTACGACTAGACATGCTTTCTCCTGAGTTTTTTCGGCGCGACAACCGCCCTGCGAAGGATGTGCGCCTGCATGATCAACGCGCTCACCGAAAGAGCTTGCCGGCGCGAGGACAACGGTTTAAGTGCCTTGGCGAAGCGCTGCGCTTCAGACCACCCGCGGTGGACTCAGCGACCGACGGTCAGCCGGCTCTGCCCTCAACCCTCCCTATTTTCTAATGACGATACTCGCATCGACCCTTTCACGGCGATTGGGACATCCCCCGGTCCGCACGCGCGGGATTCGCGTGTAATCCGGTTTGCTGCGCCTGTTTGACGCGTTCGCGTTCGGCTGCATGAGCCTGTTCCGAGCCAGCCGGTGATTGTTTGCGACGCCGTGCGCACGGCGTATCGGAGCCTGCGAATAGCGCCAATCGTCTTGGCAGAAAAGCGCTCTGCGAAAACGTGGACTCAGCGATTCAGGCAAGCTGGTACTACGCGCTTGCACCTTTCGTCCGCAATACTTCAGCTGTGTGTTATCGCTGGAGTCGGCATGAACCCCATCGTGGAGACTCGACCGTCGTCGCAGGTTCGTCATGAATCCCTGCGTATCGGCGGAGAAAAGATCCGGCGCGCGCAGGTCATCGAGATTTTTAATCCGTACAACGGCGAACGGGTCGGCACGGTGCCGAAAGCGAGCGTCGCCGACGTGCAACGCGCGTTCGCGTGGGCGCACGGTCATCGCGCGCAGTTGACGCGTTACGAGCGCGCGGAGATCCTGCGGCGCGCAGCGGAAATGGTGCGTGAGCGCACCGAAGAAATCGCTGATCTGATCACGGCCGAGTCGGGCCTTTGCAAGAAAGACTCGCTCTATGAGGCAGGCCGCGTCAGCGACGTGATGACCTTCGGCGCAAACGAAGCGCTCAAGGACGACGGCCAGGTGTTTTCCTGCGAATCTCACCCCACACGGCAAGAAACGCCGCGTCTACACGCAGCGCGATCCCCTGCTCGGTGTCATTGCCGCGATCACGCCGTTCAACCTGTACGAACCGGGTCGACTACATCACACGGTTTATTGCGGAGCTGGAGGTCGGCAGTGTGAACGTGCGGGAGGTGCCCGGTTACCGGCTCGAACTGACGCCGTTCGGCGGAATCAAGGATTCCGGGCTGGGCTACAAAGAAGGCGTGCAGGAAGCGATAAAAAGCTTCACCAACGTGAAAACCTATTCGCTGCCGTGGAGCTGACCTGGACGAGTATGTCTTTTAAGGTACAGGACATTCCGTTTTCTGAATTTATCGCTTGACCATTCTCCCGAGCTTGACCTACATTTCAGACATCCATCAATTTTTCGGAACTTTTCGTTCCACTTTTATAACACGGAGACAGCCCTCATGAGCGATCATTCACCCATCAGCGGCCCGCAGGCCATGACACCCTCGGAAGCTTTTGTCGAAACTCTTGCCGCCAACGGCGTGACCGATATATTCGGCATCATGGGGTCCGCGTTCATGGACGCGATGGACATCTTCGCCCCTGCCGGCATTCGCCTGATTCCCGTGGTGCACGAACAGGGCGCCGGCCACATGGCCGATGGCTATGCTCGCGTGTCGGGCCGGCATGGCGTGGTCATCGGGCAGAACGGCCCGGGCATCAGCAACTGCGTGACCGCCATTGCCGCGGCCTACTGGGCGCACAGCCCCGTGGTCATCGTCACGCCCGAGGCGGGAACCATGGGCATCGGCCTCGGCGGCTTCCAGGAAGCGAAGCAGCTGCCCATGTTCCAGGAGTTCACCAAATACCAGGGGCACGTCACTCACCCGGCGCGCATGGCGGAGTTCACCGGCCGCTGCTTCGACCGTGCCCAGGCCGAAATGGGCCCGACCCAGCTCAACATTCCGCGCGATTATTTCTACGGCCAGATCAAGGTCGAGATTCCGCGGCCCCAACGTCTGGACCGCGGCCCGGGCGGCGATCAAAGCCTGAATGAAGCCGCCGAACTGCTCGCGCAGGCGAAGTCCCCCGTGATCATTTCGGGTGGCGGCGTCGTCATGGCCGATGCGCTGGAGGAGTGCAAAGCGCTCGCCGAGCGCCTGGGCGCCCCGGTGGTCAACAGCTACCTGCATAACGACTCGTTCCCGGCCAACCATCCGCTGTGGTGCGGTCCGCTCGGCTACCAAGGCTCGAAGGCGGCCATGAAGCTGATCTCGAAGGCTGACGTGGTCGTCGCCCTCGGCTCGCGGCTGGGACCGTTCGGCACGCTGCCTCAGCATGGCATGGACTACTGGCCGCAGAACGCCAAGATCATCCAGATCGATGCCGACCACAAGATGCTCGGCCTCGTGAAGAAGATCTCCGTGGGCATTTGCGGCGATGCGAAAGCCGCCGCAGTCGCCCTCACGCAGCGCCTCGCCGGCCGCACCCTCGCCTGCGACGCCTCACGCGAGGAGCGCGCCGCCCAGATCGCCGCCGAAAAGGCCGCGTGGGAAAAGGAGCTGGACGGCTGGACCCATGAGCGCGACCCCTACAGTCTCGACATGATCGAGGAGCAAAGTCACGAGCGCACGCCTGGCGGCGGCCATTATCTGCACCCTCGCCAGGTGCTGCGCGAACTGGAAAAGGCCATGCCCGAAGACGTGATGGTCTCCACCGACATCGGCAACATCAACTCGGTGGCAAACAGCTACCTGCGCTTTAACAAGCCGCGCAGCTTCTTCGCCGCGATGAGCTGGGGTAACTGCGGTTACGCATTCCCGACCATCATCGGCGCGAAGGTGGCGGCGCCGCACCGCCCGGCTGTTTCCTACGCCGGCGACGGAGCATGGGGCATGAGCCTGATGGAAACCATGACGTGCGTGCGCCACAACATCCCGGTCACCGCGGTGGTCTTCCATAACCGTCAGTGGGGCGCGGAAAAGAAGAACCAGGTGGACTTCTACAACCGCCGCTTCGTCGCGGGCGAGCTCGATAACCAGAGCTTCGCGGAGATCGCGCGCGCGATGGGAGCGGAAGGCATCGTCGTGGACAATCTCGAAGACGTGGGCCCGGCACTCAAGCGCGCCATCGACCTGCAGATGAACCAGGGCAAGACCACCATCATCGAGATCATGTGCACGCGCGAACTCGGCGACCCATTCCGCCGCGATGCGCTGTCCAAGCCGGTGCGCCTGCTGGAGAAGTACAAGGACTACGTCTGATTCGCCCGTTGTCTGGGTGGCCGGGCTCAGGAGGACATCTCCTGGGCCCGACAGGCCGGAACCGGGGCTTCCCCGCCGTTTCCGGCCTTTTTTGTTCGCTGCCTCGTTCGGCCATTGGGGCCGTCCCTATCCCATGAAAGCAATCAACCGCATTATCGAAAGCGCCCGCAGTTCGCCCCGGCGCATCGTGCTGAGCGAGGCGGAAGAGCCGCGCATACTGCAGGCGGCACAGCGGGCCACCCGCGAAGGCATTGCCCGGATCGTGCTGGTGGGCTCGGCTGCGGGCATCCAGGAAGCCGCGGCATCCGGAGGCATCGACCTGTCCGGCATGGAGGTGGTGGACCCGGCGAGCTCGCCGCTTGCCGCATCGTTTGCCGACACCCTCTTTGCGCTTCGCAGCAGGAAAGGCATGACGCTCGATCAGGCGAAGCTCGAAGTGCTCAAGCCGCTGTGCTTCGCCAATCTGATGGTGCGGCTCGGTCACGCCGACGGCTCAGTGGCCGGCTCGGTCTATACGACCGCCGACGTGGTCCGCACGGCCATCCAGATCATCGGCATTGATCCGTCGTTCAAGCTGGTGTCGAGCTTCTTTCTGATGATGCTGTGCCAGCCGTTCCACACCTTCAAGGGCGGTTTGATTTTTTCCGACTGTGCGCTCGTCGTGGATCCCGATGCCGGTGAACTGGCCCAAATCGCGATGGCGGCGGCCGACAGCGCGCAAAGCCTGCTGATGGACGAACCGCGCGTGGCCATGCTGTCGTTCTCGACGAGCGGCAGCGCCCGGCATGCGGCAGTCGACAAGGTCGTGGAAGCAACGCGCCAGGTGCGGGCACTGCGCCCGCACCTCGCGATCGATGGCGACGTGCAACTCGACGCGGCGATCGTTTCCGAAATCGCGATGCGCAAGATCGAGCATTCGCAGGTGCAAGGTCACGCCAACGTGCTGATCTTCCCCAGTCTGGAAGCCGGCAATATCGGCTACAAGCTGGCTGAGCGCATCGGCGGTGCGAAGGCGATCGGGCCGTTATTGCAAGGCCTGAACAAGCCGGCCAACGACCTCTCGCGCGGTTGCAGCGCCGATGACGTCTACTATGTGATCGCAGTTACGTGCGTGCAGGCGCAAGCCGCGGCGCAACTCGTGAAGGCTCAGGCGGCTCCTTCTGCTTGAGCGACATAAGCGGCATGAGCGGCGTGCGCGGCCACGTGAACGAAGGGCTTTTCAGCCATATCAGCGGGCGGCCCCGCTAACAGCCGCCTGCCCGCCTGCCGGCGCCAATCCAACGAACGATCTCGGCGAACAGCTTCATATCCGGTGGCACCGACAGGTCCACGGCGAGACAACGGCGGTAATACGGACTCAGATCGAGTCCGACGCCGAGGCCCAGTACTTCGACCTCGCGCGAGGCTTCGTGACGCGCCACGACTTCCTTCAGATGGTTGTCGAGATAATAGGCGTCATTGGCCTGGGCGGTCGCGCTATCCATTGGACTGCCATCCGAGATCACGATCAGTATCCGCCTCACCTCCGCGCGAGCGAGCAGGCGTGTGCAGGCCCAGTCGACCGCCTCGCCGTCCACGCCCTCACGAAACAGGTCGGCCTTGAAGAGCGCGGCAATGTCCGCGCGGGCGCGCCGCCAACTCGTTGCCGCGTCCTTGAACACCAGGTGAGACGTTTCATTGAGCCGCCCCGGATGGCGCGGCCGGCCCTGCGCCAGCCAGTCGGCACGAGCGCGCCCGCCGTTCCAGGCGCCAGTGGTAAAACCCAGCACCTCGGTCGTCACGCCCGCCTGGTCTAGCGCGCGCGTGAGGATGTCCACCACCATGGCAAGCGGCTCGACATGCGCTTTCATCGAGCCCGAGCAGTCGATCAGAAAGCTGACCGCGCAGTCGGCCACCGGCGCATACCGTTCCAGCTGGAACAGGCGACGCTCGGCAGGAGAACTAACCAGTTTCGCGAGACGCCGCCCGTCGATGCGGCCGTGCTCTTCGCCGAACGACCAGCCGTCGCGCTGGGCAATCGCAAGCGACGCCTTCAGCGCATGGGCGAGCCGGGCCACGTTGATGCCGAGAGCGGCGATGCGCTCGTCGAGGGTGTCGCGAAACTCCTTGAGCAGCGCCTTGCGGATCAGCGTGGCAGGATGGATCTCGCGGTCATAGCGAGTCGTAAAGATGCGATAGCCGAGGTCGGAGGCCCCGAGCACGCGGCTCTCGCCCGTGAGCGCAACGGCCATGTCCTTCTGCTCGTTGTCGTCGACATCGATCCATAGCGAAAACGCGGTGCGCGCCTTGTCATCGTCGGTGTCTTGCGGATCATCCGTTGCCTGCGCCTGCTCCGCACGGGCGGCACGCACCATCTCGCCCACGAGCCGCGCCAATTCCAGCGCATGGACCGCAAACGCGCCCTGCTCCGCGCGATGCCGGCGCAAGCCGGCCAGCGATACGCCGAGCGCCGGCGCGATGGCCGCGCGCGTCGCCTCAATCAGGTTCTCGGTGTCTTCCAGCACCGGCCAACCGGTGAGGCGCGACCAGCAAATCTGCGCCACCGTGTACAGGAGAATGCCCAGATGATCGTCAACAAGACCCGACCGATAGAAGGCGCGCGACCAAGCCTCGAACCGGTCGCGCAGATTCTGCACCAGGCCCGGCATACCGGGTGGCGTCTGCGTTTCACAACGCAATTGCTCGAGCAACTCGAACAGGAGTCGCTCGACCTGGTCGCCGGGGCATAACTGGCTGTGCAACTGCGGGTCGGAATGCATGAGGCGCAAGGCCGCGCCGTCGGAGGCGCCGCGCAGCGAAGCAAAGTCGTCCGTCTGTGGGTTCGTCCGCAGATGCGGCGCGTGCAACGGCAACGGCTGCAGGTCGCGGCACAAACGCCCTTCACGATAATGCAGCGCGGCATCGCCGGTGAGCGCGCGCACGGCCGCCGCGCACAAGGCCTCGCGTTGCTCCGCGCGGCGCAGCGCCTGGCGCTCCGACGTCATCGGTCGGCCCCTCCTGCGGGCGCTTCGCGGTCGGCCGCCGTATCCAGTTCACGGCCGAAACAGCGCTGGAAATACTCGGCCACGATCGGCCACTCGGCCTCGTCGCACTTGTTGAGGAACGTGAGGCGAAAAGCCATCGCGGGATCACGGAAGATCAGGCAGTTCTCTGCCCAGTTGATCACCGTGCGCGGCGACATCAGCGTCGACAGATCGCCGCTCGCGAAGCCCTTGCGCGTCAGTTCGGCCACGCTCACCATCGATTCGATCAGCGCGCGCCCCGCTTCGTCGGCCAGCTCCGGCACGCGCGCGAGTACGATACCGGCTTCTTCCGCGCGCGGCAGATAGTTGAGTGTGGCCACCACATTCCAGCGGTCCATCTGTGCGTGGTTCAGCACCTGGGTGCCGTGATACAGGCCGTTCAGATTGCCCAGACCTACGGTGTTGGTGGTCGCGAACATGCGGAAGTAGGGGTGCGGGTGGATCACGCGGTTCTGATCGAGCAGCGTGAATTTGCCGTCGCGCTCCAGAATGCGCTGGATCACGAACATCACGTCAGGGCGGCCCGCATCGTATTCGTCGAAGATCAACGCAACCGGACGTTGCAACGCCCACGGCACGATCCCCTCCTGGAACTCGGTCACCTGCAAATCGTCGCGCACGACAATCGCGTCCTTGCCGACCAGGTCGAGACGACTGATATGACCATCCAGATTGACGCGCACGCACGGCCAGTTGAGCCGGGCCGCGACCTGCTCGACGTGCGTCGATTTGCCGGTCCCGTGCATGCCCTGCACCATGACGCGGCGGTCGCGGCTAAAGCCGGCCAGGATCGCGAGCGTCACCTCCGGATTGAAGCGGTAAACCTCGTCGATCTCCGGCACATGATCGTCGCGCTCGCTGAAGGCGGGCACCATCAGACTCGAATCGATGCCAAAAACGCTGCGTACCGCGACCATTCTGTCGGGTTTGCCAGTCATGATATCGGTCACGTGTTGGCCCTCCAGGCTTCAGTGTGTTTGCTCTGCATTCCTGTGTTTCCCTGCATTTGCGCCGATGACGAGGCGGCACCGTTAGCGAGCCGTCGCCACCGCATCGAAGGTGTTCGGACGCCGCTCCATCGCCCAGGCTGACCATGCCGACAGTAGCGCCGAAAACACCACATAGCCGCACACGAGCCACGGCTTGCCGCCGTTCATGCGCAAAAGCGCCGTGGCGATGATCGGCGTGAGACCGCTCGCGAAGATCCCCGAGAACTGGTACACGAACGAGATGCCGGTATAGCGCACTTGCGCGTCGAAGAGTTCGGCGAAAAGCGCCGCTTCCGGCCCATAGACCATTGCATAAAAGACGCCGAACGGAATCACGATCGCGAGCCAGACGGCCATCGTATTGCCGGCCTGACTCTGCATCAGCCAGAACGCCGGAAACACGGAGAGGCCGCAGATGAGCGAACCCCAGCGATACGTGCGTGCGCGTCCCATCAGATCCGACATTCTCCCGAAGAGCGGTATGAAGAAACACATCACCATGGCGGCGATCATGACGCCGGTGAGTGCTTCGGTTCGGCTCATCGAAAGATGTTGCGTGAGGTAGCCGATCATGAACACGGCGAAGATGTTGAAAAACACGCCGTCGATCCAGCGCGCGCCCATGCCAAGCAGAACTGATCGGCGATAGCGCGTGATCATGTCGAAGAACGGAATTTTCACTTCGCGGCGGCTGCGCTTGAGCGCGAGAAACTCGGGCGTCTCCATGACCTTCAGGCGGATGTAGAGGCCGATGACCACGAGCAGGAGGGAAACGGCGAACGCGATGCGCCAGCCCCAGGAGAGGAACGCCGCTTCCGGCAGCAGTCGTGAAATGCCCGCGACCACGCCTGAGGCGAGACACAGGCCAATCGACAGACCGATCTGCGGCAAGCTCGCGTACAGGCCGCGGCGCTCGGGTGGTGCGTATTCGTAGGCCATCAGCACCGCGCCGCCCCATTCGCCGCCGAGCCCAATGCCCTGCAGCACGCGCAGCGTGAGCAGCAGGATCGGCGCCCAGACGCCGATCTGGTTGAAGGTCGGAACGAAGGCGACTCCGGCCGTCGATATCCCCATGATGACGAGCGTACAGATCAGTGCGGACTTGCGTCCGACCTTGTCGCCAAAGTGACCGAAGATCACACCGCCCAGCGGCCGCGTGATGAAGCCGACGGCGAACGTGCCGTAGGCGAGCATCGTCGAGACGAGGGGGTCGTGCGCCGGAAAATAGAGCTTGTTGAACACGATGCCCGCAACCACACCGTATAGAAAAAAGTCGTACCACTCGACCGTCGCACCGATCACGCTCGCAAACGCAACGCGACGCACAACCCGCTTCTCGATTGCCATGACGCCTCCTCCGATGATGGCCGTGGGCCGTTCGCACGACGCCGCACGTACCGAGGCCCCTTGCCGTCTCCTCCGGGGCGACCTGCGCTACCTGCACGCTGCTGTTATGGACCTCGAATGCAGCCAGTCAGGTACCGCTCGTTTTGCTTCCTGCCGTTGATTCCCTACCTTGCTCGTGCTTCGCTGCGACGCCTCAGTGGTGCGCCGCCACGCTCAGCGGCCGCACGTCTTCGACTTGCCGGGCTTGCGCGCCGGCGTCCTCCAGGATCATGTCGGACGCCTTTTCGGCGACCATCACGATCGGCACGTTGGTATTGCCGGAGACCAGCGTCGGCATGATCGAGCAATCGACCACGCGCAACCCCTGCGTGCCGTACACACGCAATCGTTCATCGACCACCGCGCCGGGATCGCTCGCTACCCCCATCTTCGCGGTGCCCGACGGATGAAAGATCGTCTGGCCGTATTCGCGGCAAAAGTGCAGCAGTTCGTCATCGGTTTGCGCGTCTGGGCCCGGGCGCACTTCGCGTTTCATCAGCGCTGCCATCGGCTCGGTGGCGGCGACCCGGCGTGCGAAACGCACGCCCGCGACTGTCGTGCGGCGATCGAGATCGGTGTCGAGATAATTCGGCTGGATGGAGGGCGCATCGCGCATGTCGTTCGAGCGAATCCGTACCACGCCGCGCGACTGCGGCCGCAACTGGCAGATCGAATAGGTGCAGCCGGGAAACGCGTGCACCTCGCCGCCGGCGGTGTCGGCCGAAAGCGTCGAGAAGTGGAACTGGATGTCGGGCGTGTTGGCTTCGGCCGGCAACGCGCGGCAGAACATACCGCCCTGATTGATACCGACGGAAAGCGGCCCTCCACGAAAAAGCGCCCATTGCAGGCCCATCTTCGCGCGCCCCGTCCACGAGTGCAGCAGGTCGTTCGTCGTGATCGGCCTGGTCACTTCGTAGGTCAGGCGCACTTGCAGATGGTCCTGCAGGTTCTCGCCGACGCCCGCCCGATTGGCGACCACCGGAATGCCGAACTCGTTGAGCACGTTCGCCGGCCCGACTCCCGAGACCTGCAGCAATTGCGGCGACTGCAGCGCGCCTGCCGTCAGCACCACCTCGCGATTTGCGCGCACCTCGATCACTTTGCCATGCTGCACGTAGCGAACGCCCGTCGCACGCGTGCCTTCGAAAAGGATCTTCGAGGCTAGCGCGTCGGTCTGGATATGCAGGTTCGGACGGCTGCGCGCGGGCTTGAGGTAAGCCACGGCGGTCGAGCAACGCCAGCCGTTGCGCGTGGTCAGTTGATAGTAGCCGACGCCTTCCTGATTGCCGTGATTGAAGTCGTCCACCGTGGGCACGCCCAGGCGATTCGATGCCGCGATGAACGCATCCACGAGTTCATGGCGTTGCTTGATCGTGGACGCCCACAACGGACCGTCGACGCCGCGCGTCGGCGACGCGCCCAGTTCGTTGTGTTCGAGCCGGCGGAAGTACGGCAAACAGTCCTGCCAGCCCCAGCCGCGATTTCCAAGCGCCGCCCAGTGGTCGTAGTCCTCTTTCTGGCCGCGAATGTAGATCAGCCCGTTGATCGAACTACTGCCGCCGAGCGTGCGGCCGCGCGGCCAATAAAGCTTGCGCCCGAGCATGTTCGGGTCCGGGTCCGTATAAAAGCCCCAGTTGTAGACCGGGTGAAACATGGTCTTGCCGTAACCGATCGGAATGTGAATCCATAGAAAGCGGTCCCGCGGACCGGCTTCGAGCAAGCACACCGAATAGCGGCCACTTTCCGAAAGGCGGTTGGCCAGCACACAGCCGGCCGATCCCGCGCCGACGACGACGTAGTCGAAACTGCGTGTCATGGGTGATGTCTCCGTTCTGCGTTCGCTTATAAAAATCGGTAGATTTCGTCCCAATTTATTGGATGACGGCACCCAACTCAAGCGAATCCGGGTACCATTGAGTCATTCGATACGAAAACCGACTTTTTTGTTTCATTTCTGAGCCTGCTCGACCGCACCCATCCGGGTTGTCACCGATCCGTTCGGGCTGCCCTCGTGCCTATCCGCCTCGGGAAGGTAAATGACCGACATCGCGCGCGCCCCCTCCCCTTCTTCTGAAGCCAGCGACGACGCCCGCGTGTTGCGTGCCCTCAACGTGCTCGAGCAACTCGCGGCTGCCGGGCAGCCGTTTTCGCTCTCTCAGCTGTCCTCACGTCTTCTGATTCCGAAGGCGACGCTCACGCGCCTGATCGATGCACTGGAAGCACGGGGTTACGTCACCCACATGCCCGATTCACGAGGCGCCGACCGCGCCATCGCACTGGGTCCACGCGCCGCCCAGCTTGCGCTGACCACGCTCGCGAACAGCACCTTCACGCGCGCTTGCCGCTCGTTGCTTCGCGCGCTCGTGGAGGCGCTCGGCGAGACCTGCAATCTCACGGTCCTCGACGGCGATTCGGTGCTCTACGTGGAGCGCGTCGAGACGCCCGAACCCTTGCGGCTGCATATGCAACCCGGCACGCGCGTGCCGTTGCACTGCACGGCGAGCGGCAAGCTGTTCCTGTCGCAGATGGCGCCGGCCGAACGCAGGCTCGCTATCCGCGGTCTGCAACTCAAACAGATGACCTATCGCACGCTCACCGACCCGGACCTGCTGGAAGCGGAGCTCGACCGGCTCGCTGTGCGTGGCATCGGCATCGACAACGAAGAGTTCGTGCGCGGCATGGTGGCGATCGCAGTGCCGGTGCGCAACGTCGGCGATGGCCGCGTGCTCGCGGCCTTGGCGATCCATGCGCCCACGGCACGCGCGAGTCTCGAAGATCTCCTGAAGGCGGTACCCAAACTCAAAGAAACAGCCGTGCGCATCGGACCCTTGCTTCAGCCCCCGGGGCCGGCGGCGCCAACGTAGAAAGACCCCTGCGGCGCTCGCCTCATGCCTGACGTGGCTGTGCAGCGGTTGCCGCGGGCGACAACCGCTGCACGATGAACCACGCTTGCTGCCCCCGGTTCAACGATGGTGCGTGCGATAGTCCGCGAATTCCGGTTCAACCCAGGCGGCCCTGCTCTTGCGAGCTCGCCACGCATACGCCACTAGCAGCACACCAAGACTCACGACCCCAAGCCACAGCGGTGTACGCTGATCCGGTATGAACGCCATCGCCACCAGAATGCCGACCATGCCCGTGATCGCGAACCAGGTCAGGTACGGGTAGCACCACATCCTCACCCGCAGCGTTTGCGGCGCCTCCCGTTCGAGCCGGGCGCGCAGCTTCAGTTGCGACAACGCGATCAGTACATAGACGAAGATCGCCACCGTCCCATATGAATTGACCAGGAAGGCGAAAACCGTGTCAGGAGAGACGTACGACATCACCACCGACACGTAGCCGAACAAAGTGCCGATCAGAATCGCGCGAACGGGTACACCGCGACGGTTCACTTTCGCGAGGGCGGCGGGCGCGTCACCATGACGGGTCAGCGCAAATATCATCCGCGACGCGGCATAGAGGCCGGAATTGAGCGCCGACAGCACCGCGGTCAGCACGATCGCATTCATGACATTCGCAGCGGCCGGGATACCCATCGCCTGAAGCGCGCTGACATACGGCGTGGCCATTTTCGGAGAATCCCACGGCACCAGCGCAACCACCAGAAGAATCGAACCGACATAGAAAAACAGCACGCGCGTAATCACCGAGTTAGTGGCTTTGGCGACTGCCTTGACGGGTTCATGGGCTTCGGCGGCCGCGATCGTGACGATCTCAGCGCCGAAGTAAAAGCCCGTCGCGGCGACTGCACCGCTCAATACCGGACCGATCCCGTTCGGCATCAGCCCCCCGTGCGACAGCAGCGTGGGCATCACAGCGACCGTATGCATCGACGCAGGCCAGAGCCCCAGCACATACAGGCCCCCGAGGAACAGAAACACGATGATTGCCGCGACCTTGATCGACGCAAACCAGAATTCGAATTCCCCGTAACTGCCAACCGAGATCAGGTTGGTCGCGGTCAACACCACCAGCAGCACAAGGCTGATCGCCCACGCCGGCGTATCGGGCAGCCAGAACTGCACGAGTTTCGCGCCGGCCACCGCCTCCACTGCCACGACGATCACCCAGAAATACCAGTACATCCAGCCGGTCAGGAAGCCGGCGAGTTTGCCGGGCCCGCGCTTTCCCCCGAAGGCAAGACGCGCGTATTCGTAGAACGAGCCCACCGCCGGCATTGCGCACGCCATTTCGCCGAGCATGCGCATGACCAGCACAATCAGACCACCGGTGATCAGAAACGACAGCACGGCAGCCGGGCCGGCCTGCCGGACCACGACACCACTGCCGACAAAAAGGCCCGCGCCGATCACGCCGCCAAGCGCGATCATCGTCATGTGCCGCTGCTTGAGCCCAGTCTTCAATTCACTGCTGTTCATCGAGGGTTGCATGTCACCTCCATATCCTGTTGATTTGGACGCCGGCTGTACGAATATGCGGATGCAGTCCGTGGACTCGGCGCCGCCAATTCCGGATCGAGCGAATGCGCTAGCGCGCCTCGCTACTTGTTGTCTTTTCTGATGAGTGAACCTGCGGACCAACCGGCTTGCGCCGTGCCTCGTCGGTGCGGCGCATCCCGTGGTGAGTGGCGTACCGCGTCGCGCGATACGCATGTGATGCTCAAGGCTTCTCGTCGCGCCGGAAATACATCTGGTACAGCATCCGTTGTCCGATTCGACGGAATGGTGCGAATGGGTGGCCAGGCAAGGGCGAAGTAAAAATGGGCAGCACCTGCTTTGCGCCTTTGCCGGCTATCTGTTCGGCGAGCCGGCGGCCCGCCTGCTGCGAATAGGAGACACCGTTGCCGCCGTAGCCCAGTGCGTAATAAACAGACTGCTTCGGATCGGGCTGGAAAACACGCGGCATCATGTCGTGGCTCACATCGACCCAGCCCCACCACGAGTAGTCGATCGCAATGCCACGCAATGCCGGAAACTTGCGGCCCATCCCTTCGACGAGCAGATCATAATGGCGCGAGTTCGAGGCATCGGCACCGGTAATCGCGCTACGGCTGCCGATCTGCAACCGGTTATCCGGCAGAAAGCGATAGTAGAAACGCAAGGTGCGGGTGTCGGTCAGAACCTGCTTCGTGCGAAAGTTGCATGCGGCGATTTCCTGCTGCGTAAGCGGACGGGTCACGATCGAATTGGACAGAATAGGCATCACGCGGCTAGTGAGCGAAGGATGCAGAGTCTGTGCCGTGTATGCGCCCGTCGCGATACCGACAGCCCGCGCCCGCACGATGCCACCCGGCGTGCGTAGATGATGCACGCCGTTGACGGTCTCCCACCCCATTACCGGACTCGCCGGATGCACTTTGGCGCCCGCTTCCCGTGCCAGCCGCAAATAGCCGAATGCGAGCTTCAACGCATGGATGCCAATACCTTCGGGTTCATGCAGTGCGCCGGCCGCTTCTGAATCGTTGACGAACTCGCGGCGAAACGTTGCCTGATCGTACAGCTCCGACGGATAACCGAATACGTCCTTCCAGACCTTTGCTTCGGCGGCGAGTTTCGCCATCATGCGCGGTCGGTGCGCAATCAGAAAGTGCCCGCCCGGTTGCGGATCGCAATCGATTTCGGCAACCAGCGCCTTGAAATTATTGAAGCCCTCCTGGATCTCCTCGTGCATTTTCAACGCGACGTCTTTACCCCATCGCTCGATCCACTGCGAACGCGACAGGCGTCCGGAAGCATTCTGGCCTTGTCCGCCGTTGCGGCTGCTGCAGCCCCAACTGGTTCGGTTGGCCTCGAGCACCACGGCCTTGATGCCATGCTCGCGGGCCAGACACAGCGCGGTTGCGAGCCCGGTATAGCCCGCCCCGATGATCGCAACGTCCACGTCGATGTCTTTCGTAATGGGCCCATCGTCGGGCGGCGGCGTACCGGCGGTGGCGACCCAGTAGGTCGGCGCGTATTGCCTGCCCTGCCCCGGTCCCGGCGACACCAGCGGGTCGTAGGCGGGATCATATTGCGTGGCGCTGTCCTGTCCCGCCGACAAGCCCTCGCCGACGCGTGTGATGACACTCTGTTCCATGCCAAGCTCCTCGTCGGTATCAAACGTTCTGCTTCGGACGTTCCTTGCGGAACGCACGCTTGACCGCGATCAGTCCATCACGAAACTCGAAAAGGTCGCAACCTTCCGCTTCGATGCGCCAACCTTCCGCATGCGTGCCGGAAAAGACCCATTCGGACACGCCGCGTTCGCCGATCACATAGTGACGACCCTTTCCCCAGTGCGCATCCGGGAACGTCTTGAACACCGCTTCGAACGCTGCGCAAACGGCGTCGCGGCCGACGAAACGCGTGCCATAGACTTCGCTTCCGCCCGCTGCATCGAACACGCAGTCTTCGGTCATGAAAGTCATCAGCGCGTTCGCGTCGTGCCGGTTGAACGCGTCCGAAAAGGCAGCGAGCGTTTCGGCGCTAACCATGGGGGTGGACGTTTGTGTAGTGGCCATGCATGTCTCCTGCTCAATGATTTCGGGTCAGTCTCGTGACGTCGCGCAAATGGCGGTCTCTTGTGAAAAGTGTAGATTTGGCGGAGGCTCGACGGTAGGACCAGTGCGCCGGATTCGCCTGGTGCAGTGGCCGGTGTTCGGAACCAGTGCACGAATATCTCGCTGCGCCGCGGCGGCTCGTTAGCTCTCGTTCACCGCTCGCGTACTGTCGAGGCAACGCGTTACCGCGTACTCGTCTTCGTCGGTAAAACGTCCAATCAGGACGATCGTCGACTCGCTTGCCGCGCTCCCTGAGAACGGCGTGATCAGAATGCGGCTACCCACCACGTGCAGCTCCTGCGGTGCAGGCTCGCGGTCCAGCCAGACGATCCCCTTGGCTCTCAATAGCGGCGCGGACAGGTTGCGAAATGCAGCCTTGAGTTTCTTCCTGTCCAGCCGCGACTCCGATCGAAACGAAAAGCTGCAGATGCCCAGATGATTCGTAAGCTTTGCGCCAGTTGCGAGGTTGCCGCTGCGGTGGCGAGGCGCCACGCTGGCGTCGAAGATTAATTCCAGCGGTATCTTTCCGTCGACCGATTCGAGCAGAACCGCGGTGCTCGCCAGCTCCGACACAACTTCTTTGGCAGTCGCTTTTTCGTCTGCTGTGACGAGATCGGTTTTGGTCAGCACGACTGCGCTCGCGCCTGCAATCTGCCGCCGCGCGATGTCGCCGACGTACGGATCTTGCAGCGTCTGCGCAATGCGCTCGGCGTCTACTGCAACGATAATCCCGTACAACCGGAATTGCCGGTCGAGCAGACCGATCTGCGCAATCTTGACCGGATCCGAAACACCACTGGCTTCGATGATCAATAGCTCTGGACGTTCAGGCCGAGCGCTGATGCCGAGCAGCGCGTCGACGAGCCGGCCGCCGATCGAGCAGCAGATACAGCCATTCTCCAGATTGATGACGTCGTCGGTTCGTTCGCGGATGAGCGCGGCGTCGATGTTGATTTCGCCAAAATCATTGACCAGCACGGCCACCCGCCGCTGCCCCGAGTTGGACAGCACGTAATTGAGCAGGGTGGTTTTCCCCGCCCCCAGGTAGCCGCCGACCACCACCATCGGAATGGGTGGCCCCGGGCTCGCCCCAGCAGCGGCGTTCATTTCGCCGGCGACGCGAAAACCCGGCCGCCCAACACCGTTCCCCACACCTCGACGTCTTTCAGCTGCGCAGGGGCGACGTCCGTCGGGTCATCGGCCAGCACGGCGAAGTCGGCGAATTTACCCACTTCGATGCTGCCGATCAGATGGTCCATCTTCAGCGTATAGGCAGCGCCCAGGGTAATCGCGCGCAATGCGTCTGGCACGGGAATGCACTCGCTCGCGCCGAGCACCCGGCCGGACGCGGTGTTGCGCTGGACCGCGCACCAGGCGGTAAACAGCGGGCTCAATTGCGTGATTGGCGCGTCCGAATGAAAGGCGAAAGGAATGCCTAGCCGCCGCGCGGACCCGGCGGCGTTCATCCGGTTCGCACGGTCAGGGCCCATGGTCTGCGCGTAATGCGCGTCGCCCCAGTAGTAGATATGGTTGGAAAAAAAGTTGATGCACAGGCCCAGTTTCGCAGCCCGCGCCAACTGGCTGGCATCAGCCATCTGGCAATGCTGGAGCGTGTGCCGGTGATCGCTGCGCGGAAAAGCCTCGAGAATACGCTCTAGCGCATCCAGCACGACCTCCGTCGCTTCGTCGCCGTTGGTATGGATATGCAGTTGTAGACCCGCCTGGTGAAACGGCGTGAACACCTGTGCGAGTTGCGCGGGAGGAATGAGCCACAAGCCGTTGGGCTGTCCGCTGAAATAGCCCGGCCACTTAAGGCGCGCCGTGAAGCCCTGAATCGAACCGTCGACGATAAATTTGACCGGGCCGAATTTCAACTTGTCCGTACTGTCCCGGATCGCCGACAACACCCTTTCGACGCCATTCTCAGGGCTTCTCTGGGGGGCGAACGCCGGCACGATCCTGACCGGGTACTGCGGATCAGCCGTGACTTCGTGCAGATTGCGATTGCCCAGCGCCGACAAATCGTTGACCAGGTCCGTCGCGGTCGTGACGCCGGCCAATTGAGCGACCTTGCCGAAGTTCCAGATGGCCTCCTGCTTTTCACTCGCCGCAATGGAAAGCTGGCTGCCGATCACCTGATACACCGGGAACATGGCGGCGAATTCCTGCAACTCACCGGTCGGCTGACCGTCGGGATCTTTGCCGATCCCGTCGATGTCGGTGTCTTCATCGATACCGGCCAGAGACAGCATCGCGGAGTTGACGTTCATCAGGTGTACGCTCGCATGCAACACAGCAATCGGACGGCTGGGCGAAACGGTATCGAGTTCCCTGACCGACAACCGGCTGGTGCCGAAGAAAATCGGATCGAAGCCCCACCCGAGGAGCGGCGCCGCCGCATCCGTCATCGTGCGTTGCGCGGCACTGAGCCGCCCGATCACCTCGTCCAGCGTTTTCAGGCCCGGCCACAGCTTGCCGTCAGGGCCACGCCGATCGTAGTAACCGAGATACACGGCGTCCCACATCGCGCCTTCCATCAGGTGGCAATGCCCCTCCACGAGGCCCGGCATCAACACTTTGTCCCTGAACGTGTCGATGATTTCGGCGCTGCCCCACTGGCTGACGTCCTCGAGGCTACCCACGGAAAGTATCCTGCCGTCACGCACTGCGACATGGGTGGCCTGAGGCTGGGCCGGATTCATCGTCAGAATTTTTCTGGCGACGAAGACCGTCACGGGACTTCTTTCATTGACGTTCATAGACAGGCGATGTTTAGAATGGGCAGGAGACCGAATCAAGGCCAAGCGTGCACTGGCTTTCGTTTCGAGCCGTAGTTCAGCGCGGCCATCACTGCGATATTAACGGCGAGGCAAAAAAGCCCCAGATTGAAGCCGTACAGATCGACATGAAGGATGTAAAGGATGATCGCAAGGATCTGGCCGGTCAGAATACCCGTTGCCACAGCGGCCGGTTTGACCCGAAGCGAAAACAGAATGATCATCACGCCCGGGAAAAACTGGGTCACACCGTAATACGCGGTATTGATCAGCGTGAGCATCAGATTCGGCGTGAGCAGTGTCATCACGATCGAGATCAGCAGGTAGACGACGATCACCACTTTGGCGCTGGCTTTCTGCCGGTTCTCGGGCATGTTGGGCAGCAGGTTGCGCGTCACGATCGGACCGATTGCCAGACAGATTCCCGTCAGCACCAGCAAGCCGGACAGCGAAGCGCCCGCCGCGACCAGCCCCAGCAGCCAACCCGGCAGCAGACGAATCGCCGCTGCAAAAAAAGCCTCGTTCGGGGACGCGAGATGCAGGTTCTGGCTGATCGCATAGTAAGAAGCGATGACCAGAAACGGATACATCAGCATGTAGAGGGGCATCGCAACCTGCGTGCGCCGGATCGTGTTCGGACTCGTGGCCGTGAAAAAGACCTGCACGGCAAACGGCATCACATAGAACCCTAAAGACTGGAACAGCATGGTGCTCATCGAAAACGTCAATTGACTCGCATTCATGCGGTTACTGACGTGAAGGCTCGCCGCGTGAAAAACCTCAGTGACACCGGATTCCCACGCTACTGCAAGCCCGGTAATCACGATCGCGAGAACCATCAGCACATCTTTCAGGATGGCAATGTAGGCTGAGGCGCGCACACCGGAGATGGCGATGTAGGTGAAAGCAAGAGCAGCCGAGATCAGGATCAGATAGAGCGGCTGGAAATTCCAGCCCAGGCCCTTGAACGCGGCAACCAGTCCCGTGAATTGCAGTTGTCCCCAAGGCAGCAGGAACAGAATTGCCGAGGCTGCGACAATGATTTCGAGCGCGCGGCTACTGTAATGGCCTTTGAACAGGTCCGGCAGCGTAATGGCGTTATACCGTTTCCCCGCCTGCCAGATTTTTGGACCAATGAAATACCCAACCGGATACGCAAGCAGAATGTATCCGAGGAACCACACGCCATAGGTTGGCCCCTTGGCGTAGATGCCGCCCGGAAAACCGACCATCGTGCCGATACTGTAGATTTCACCCGCGGCCAGGAAAAATACGAGGTACGCGCCAAACTGCCGCGACGCCACGAAGAAATCGTGGACACTTTGGGCGCCATGCCCCTTTTTTGACCGAATCGCCAGATACAGCGAAAAAAGAATGAGAAGGACAAATACGACGGTGGACATCCTGGCTCTCCTGCTTAGATGTTTTGCGGATGATCGTCGCTGGCATGGCGGTCGAACAGGCGCCAGCACAGCTGCAGGCAGACCGAGGTCAGCACGAACCACGCAAAGATCCACGCATAGATGAATGGCACGCCGAGAACGAATCTGTCGACTGAAGCCACCCACGGCAGCAGGCCAATCACAGCAATATAGGGAATGCCAATCCCAATGAAGAGCTTGAGCATCGTGTCTCCGTCAGTTCCCGGTGAGTTTTGAATTCGTTGCTGCCGACGCCGTCTGCGCGTCGATGCAGTGCCCGGGACTGCGTCGGACGCCGCAAAGCCGCGCGCATCGGCTCCGGTAGCTGGGGATTGCAGTATGGATGGCCCCAAAAGCGCCTGTGTAGTACCAGCCGGAAAGAATCGCCTGGTCCACATGCCAGCGCCGGCGGTTCTCAGGCGGCGCATGCGCGCGGGAACACACCGAGGGACTCGCCCGGTTCGACGGACTGCGACGTAGAGGACCAACGTGCGATGCCGCTTCAGGTCACCAGGACAATCCGCGCGGCGCAGGGAGGCAAACAGCGCAGGAAGGCGTTCGAGCGCACGCAAGGGTAAACGGCTAACTAACCATTCCCGGCAAAAGCGAGGACACCGGCGGAAAACGTCGCCCGACCGTTGCCAATGCGTATTCGGCAATTGCCGCAGGTCCGCCGCGCGGCGCGTGCTGCACTGCGGCGGCACATCGCCTCGCGATCGAGCTACGTCAGGGTTCCGCGTGCGCCCCTTCGGCGTCCAGCAATTGCGGTTGGACTCACTCGGCGCGACCTAGCTCACTGTGCTTGTGAGAATGCGTTGCACCATGAACAAGTTCATAGTGCGCTCCTGAACACGTTGGCAGTCCCTGTGCCGCAGCAATTGGTGGACCGGTCCACTCGGGGGCGGTGAGGTTGCCAACGGGCGTCCCATCGCAGCGTTACTGTCCGGCCCAGGTTTGCTGGTTACCGGTCGCTATCGCTCGCCGCATTGGGCCAGGCAAGCCATTCCGTCAATGGCGTCGCGGCAGGGCGATGCAATTTCTGCCGGCTATCGTGCTGTGCGGGCTTGGGGTCTCTTCGGAGCACGAACTGTACTTCCCGAGCGTGGTCTATGTCTTATAGCGGAGCGCTTGCACAACCGACGCAAAATGCAGTGCCGCCATGGCATCCCAGGCGTCGCGAACCGGGTCTGGCGCCTCCGTTCGAGGGCGATTCATGAAAGGGAGAACAGCATGATCAGGCTTCTCTGCATGTTGGCGTTTGCGATCGGCCTGGCGGGATGCGTCACTGTGCCGCCGCCCAACTATGGGTATGGGGAAATGCCTGGCTATTACGCGCCGAGCACGAGTATTGGCATCGGTGTCGGCGGGGGCAGCTTCGGCGGGCATGGTTTCGGCGGCGCCGGAGTGGGTCTTGGCGTCGGTTTCTAGCCGTCGACGAGCACAAACCTGTCTCCCACGCCCCGCGCACCACCGCGGATTTCCACGGCGCGCTTATGCCGACCGATGCCGGGCTTTGGCGAGCCCCCGGATGCGGCGTGCCGATTCCGATTCACCTACCGGGCTTCTGCGCAGGCCTGGCGCGACTGCCTTATCTGGCTCGCCACCCTTCCCGGCTGACTCAAAAGGCGCGAAAATTGCTGGGCCGGTAAGATGTACGGGCATTCACGGGGTATGGCAGCTCCCAAGCCACACGACAGCCGAGACGCCATGAACACCGACATCGACCCCTCACACGCGACAGCGCAACCGGCCAGCCCATGGCTGGAAAAACTCGGGCCGGGACTGGTGACGGGTGCCGCCGACGACGACCCGAGCGGCATTGCAACCTACTCGCAGGCGGGGGCGGCGTTCGGTTACAACCTGCTGTGGACGCTGCTGCTCACCTATCCGCTGATGGTCGCGATTCAAATGATCAGTGCCAGGATCGGCCGGGTCAGTGGTCATGGCCTCGCGACTAACCTTCGACGCCACTATCCCCTTCCGCTGCTCTACGGTGCCGTTACGCTGCTGCTGGTCGCCAATACGATCAACATCGCGGCGGACCTGACGGCCATGGGCGCGGCGGTGAACCTGCTGGTCGGCGGGCCAACGCGGCTTTACACGGTCGTGCTAGCCGCCACGTCGCTCGTGCTGCAGGTTTTCGTGCCCTACAGGCGCTATGTTCGCGTGCTCAAGTGGCTGACGCTCGCGCTGCTCGCCTATGTCGGCGTCGTGTTCGCCGTCGACATTCCGTGGCCGACGGTGACGCTGCGAACCGTACTGCCGCACATTTCGTGGACCGGCAGCTATGCGACGACCATCGTTGCCGTTTTCGGCACGACCATCAGCCCCTATCTGTTTTTCTGGCAGGCGTCCCAGGAAGTCGAAGAGATGCACGCCGTGCCCGGCGCACTCGCATTGAAACAGGCGCCGTCGCAGGGCAAGCGTCAACTGAACCGGATCGGTACCGATACGTGGACCGGCATGGCGTTTTCGAACCTCATCGCATTCTTCATCATGCTGACCACAGCCGCGACCCTCAACGCCCACGGCATGACCGACATCCAGACGTCCTCGCAGGCGGCCGCCGCCCTCAAGCCGATCGCTGGACGGTTCGCGTTTCTGCTGTTCAGCGTCGGCATCGTCGGCACGGGACTGCTCGCCTTGCCAGTGCTTGCCGGTTCGGCGGCCTACGCAATGGCGGGTGCATTCAAATGGAAAAACAGCCTGGAGCTGGAGCCCGGGCTCGCCAAACGGTTTTACGCCGTCATCATCGCCGCGACGGTCGTCGGGCTTGCGCTCGGCCTCACGTCGATAGATCCGATCAAGGCGCTGTACTGGAGCGCCGTCATCAACGGCGTCACCTCGGTTCCGATCATGGTGCTGATGATGAAAATGGCCTCGCATCCGCGCATCATGGGTGAGTTCTGCATACCGAGCGGCCTGCGCATCGGCGGCTGGGCGGCGACCGGTGTCATGGCCGTGGCAGTGTGCGCGATGTTCGCCATCGCCGCGATCACCTAGCGCCCGGCGACACTGCCGGGGTCTGCCTCGGTGCGCCTCGCTCGGGTGCGCGAAGAGCTCTGCAGCCGTTCCCGGTTGATGTTCTGGTCACCGGGCCTCGCGCGAGCAGCGTGTTGTATGCGTTTTCGTCTGTTGAGCGCGAAAGTGACGAATGCTGCGAGTGCATCGCCGAGCGCTTGTCGCCCAATGCCAGTGTCGCGCCGCTGTGCTCGTCCCGCCGCCCTGGCATAGTTATCGCATCAGGTTCGCCAGCAGCAGGAGAAAAACATGACTGCGATTGCGACACTGTTCGGTGAGGGAAAGGACCTGAGCGTGCTGCAGATGGCCATGCGCGCGCTCGTCATTTTCGCGACTGCGCTGGTGCTGGTCCGCGTTGCGGGACGACGGTCCTTCGGCCAACGCTCGGCATTCGACTATGTCGTGGCCATCCTGCTCGGCGCAACGCTGAGCCGGGCGATTGTCGGTGCGTCGCCGTTCCTCGCGACGCTCGCGGCGTCGACCGTCATCGCGGTGCTGCACAGACTGCTGGCCTGGCTATGCGTGTACAGCCGGGCAGTTGAACGAGTCATAGTCGGCGTTGAAAGAGAGGTCTTCAGAAACGGACAGTTCGACAAGGCGGAGATGGGGAAGGCGCTCGTGACCGCCACGGATATCCAGGAAAGCGTTCGTCAAACACTCGGGCAGCGCGGGATGTCAAACGTCGAGGCAGCCGTCCTCGAACGAAATGGCGCGATCAGTGTGATCAGGAAGGAAAAGAGCGGCTCGTAGTGCCGCGTCTTGCTGGAGGGAGTGAAGCCGGCGGACGCTATGATCCGCAACTGACCGGCGCGGACTGTATCGCTACGCGCCTGACCGTTTCAATCGCGGTCTCCAACGCGGCCATCTCGGCGTGCAGCGCGAGCACCTCGCCACTGCCTGTCGCCTCGGCCAGCGAAAGCTGCTCGCGTATGAGCAGCAGCTTCTCCTCGAGGCGTTGAACAGCAGCCCATAGTGCGTCCTCGGTGCCGGTACGCTGCTGCGATTTCAGCCACAGCGCAGAAAACGCGTGGCCCGTATGGCAGCGAGATCTGAGTGGTGACCCTTCACCGATGCGCCAGATCACGCCTCCGCACTCCGGGCAGGTCATGCTCGTTCGGTGACCCAGCCGCTCGAAGTTCGGCGACGATTGTTTTCAGGGCGTCAAGGCCACCCTGCGACGCAGCGACGACGGCGATGTCCAGCGCATTGACACCCTTTTCCATTCGCCCTCCGCGTGAACCATTTGTCCTCCGCCTGAAAACTGCAGCAAACCCCGAGCCCGAGTTGGCAGGCGCATAGCTCGAAGCAGACGGAACTTTCCGGAAGCGGAGCCACGTCCGGGCGAAGAGCGAGCAAGGCGCTACAACGACCAAACGGGGCGCACGCAACCCGGCTTATGAACTCAGTTCGGATGTTCTCGATGGACGTACGGTTCTGAATCGTAGGGCTCACCCTTGCCCGCCATTACCGCGTGCGCAATGCCGTTCGCCACAAAAAACGACCCGCTATAAGCGGGCCGCACGCCACAAGGCGCATTAACCGGTGCGCGGGAGCCACCGACGCACCGTTCCCCTTACGCTGACTCTATTCGATCGAGTTGGCCGGGATTTGCAATACCAGCGATGACGTCGCCATTCGCGATCGCGCTACCGTTTCGCATCGTCGCGGCTTTGCGCCGATCGCGACAAGTAAGCGGTCACGACCTCGGGAAGGTGCTCGAGCAGCCATCGCCCCATCTCCACCTCCTGCGGCAGAATCTGCTGGCAGCAGCGCACCGTTTCCTCATCGCCGACAGCCTGCGCGGCGGCAATCAGCGCCGTGTACGATGCCACCTCGGTCTGTTCGAACACATAGCCGCTCATCGCGCCCTTGACGACCTCGTCGGTCATCGTCATGCCTCCGACGGCCTGCCCGAACGCCGCAATGCGGCCAGTCAGATCCTTCATCGCAGAAGGGCTACTGCCGAGGCGGTCCAGGCAGCCTTCCAGCAGGGATTGCTGTTGCAGCGTTTCCTGTAGATGCTGGTCGATGCGTTGACGTAGTACCGGGTAATTCTCGAGACGGGAAGACTGCGCCTTGAGCATGCTTTCGGCCTGTTTTTCCATCGCATACGCATCGCGCAGCCAGTCCACGAGATGTTCGTTCGGGTTTGCCATGTCTTACCTCTCACAACCGCAATCGCGTGCGGCGGACGCGCTCTGGGTCGGGCACCAGTGCCTCGAGGCTGCACGCAACGGCCATTCCCGATTCGCACCTCGGCGTGGACTGTGGTGGGCGCGTTCCGCGCATCAGAGCCACGTTCGTCGGGAGACACCACCGGGAGAACTTATCCGCTGCTGTACGGATTTGCTGCGCGATGGTGCGCGATCGCACACACCCTGCGTTGGAATCGGGCATTCTCGACTTTTCACCGCAATGGCTTGCAGCCAAGTGTCGTCCTCGATCACGGCAGCAACGGCAAGTTAGCACTGCTATCTCCGGTCATAGATCACCTCCGGTTGCGCTCACGGTTACCGGCGAATTGGCGGGCTCCGCAATCCACGCGCCCAACCCCAGGGGAGACAATGAACGACGCGAGCGCGGCATACGAAATCGTCACGGACGAAGCGGGTTTTCGCGCGCTCCAGTCGGAATGGGATGCGCTGTGGGTGCGTTCGCGCGGTTGGTATTACCAGTCGTTCGGTCACTGCTGGCTCGCCTGGAATCAGATCGCGAAACCCCTTGGCAGAAAGCTGCGCATCATCGTACGCCGCGAGGCCGGCGCCGCGGTGCTGATCTTTCCACTCATCACTTTCAGACGAGCGCTCTGGACCTATCTCATGCCGTTGTCCTCGCAATCCGCGGATTTGACGAGCATTCTGGTCGACGACAACGCGCGAACCGCAGCGCTTGTCGAGGGCGCCTGGGACGCGGCACGCAAGCGCTGCCGCGCCGATTTCATTCAGATGCCCTACGTTCCGGACTCGACCGACCTGTACAGGCTCGTCCTGAAAGAACGTCACTTTGCGGTGCGGGAACATACGCCCCGCTATGTCGCCAGAATCAGCGAGCAGTCACAAAGTTATGACTGGAATCGCTTTTGCGACTCGCTGGGCAGCTTTCATCGTAAGAAGCCTGGCAAGGTCGAACGGCGCCTCGCGACTGCCGGAAAAGTCGGTATCGATGTCCTCCACTGGAGCGACAAAAGTCGAATCGCCACGGCGGTCGACGCCATGCTCGTGTGGAAGCGCGACTGGGCCGTGCGGGCGGGCAAACGTGGACCGTGGCTCGATTCCCCGTATTACCGCAATTTTCTCGTTGCGTGGTTGAGCTCGGAAGATACCGCGGTCAGGAGCCGCGCCAGCGTGATCACCGTCGATGAAGCGGCCGTCGCCGTCGTGCTAGTGTGCGCCGACGCTCGCGCGGTGACAGGAATCATGTCGAGTTTCAACCCCGCATTCGGAAAGTGGTCGCTGGGCTTGCTGAACGTCGAGCTCGCCGCCAAATGGGCCTTCGATCTTCAACTGGATTTCGAATGCGGACCAGGCTCCGAGGAATACAAGTCCTACTGGTCGCGCGGCAACCACGGCTATTGCTCGACGACGGTCAGTATCAATTCGTCCTGGGGTCTTGCGGCATTCTACGTACGCCGCTTGTTGCGCAATCTCGCGAAGCGTGCCAGCACGCCAGCCGAAGACGCCGACTCGCCGCGGCCCGATACCGCCGGAGAACCGGAGAACAGTCCGGGCGTATAGCGCCGCCACGAAAATGCACCGGGGCGGTTCGATCGCCCTTTAGCAAGTCTAAGCCTGCCGACTCGAAAGCGCGCCGTTCGCATTGACCGCCCGATATGTGAGCGCAATTCCCAGGATAGTCAATATTGCCGCCGACAGCGAAAAGGCCTGCACGCATTCCTGAACCGGCAGCCCAGCCACCCTGGTCAGAAACATCGTCGCGCAAAGCCCCAGGCAAGACGTGAACTGAAAAAGGAAATGCGTGCGCTGCGCTCTGGCAGCAAGAAAGATCTGTGCAAGCGGCAGGAAGATGATCTGCAGGGTGAACCATGGTAAGAGACGGAAGAAAAGTTCGATCGTCTCATGCCAACTCGGACCAAAGGTCAGTCTCACGAGTGGTGCAAACAGCAGAGCGCCACCCAACGCGTAAAGCGCGCCAAGCGCCGTGAGTGTGCGCGCATAGGTGGCATAGACGCGGCGCAACTCCATGCCCCGGCCATCTTCCGATATCGCCGCAAGCGCGTCCCGTCTGAAAACGGCTCCCAGGCTTTGACCGATCAATGACACTGGGAAGAAGCCCAGACGATAGGCCACCGCGAAATAACCGGCACTTTCCACGCCGTACCATCTGGGAATGACGACGGCCAGCGCAGAGCTGACGAGCGATTCGCACACTGTCGACGGAAGGATGTAGATGGCGAAGCGCCGGTTGTCGACGAAGAAGCGCCTCGAAATGTGAAAGGAAAAACCCTGTTTTTTCGCGCCTGTGACAATGCTGATCACCATGACCAGAACGACGCCCGCGCTTATCCACGAGTACCAGACGAAGGGGTCCGAGCCGTCGGGCTGCGCGCGAAAATGATCGAAAACCAGCCACCCGACAAATAGCACGTTGATCGCGGTTCGGGGAATCGCAACTTTTGCGTAGCTGCGTAAGCTGTTGTAGTACAGCGACGCCGCTATCTGAATGAACGACGCCAGCGAGAACAGCGCAATGATGTAGTACTCGCGATCGCCGAGCAGATAGATGACCGGCAGCGCGGCCAGAACGACCGCGACCGCCATCAGGCTCGAGTGAATGAACGCACTGAAGGACGCCGAGGGCTGGTCGTCGGCGCAGGCGAGTTCAAAGCGAAAAGCAAGTACGGAACTGGTAAATGAGCCTATCGCGAGCCAATAGTTGAATCGCCCGAGTGTGCCCTGGCCGTGCCAATGGCCGAGCAGATACACGCAAACAAACATCGCAAGCTGTGCAATCACGACTCCGCACAGCGACACGACGGAATCTCTTGGGTTGATACCGGTTGCGGACTTTTGGCGAAGCATTCGAAATGGCCTTTAAAATCTGCACCATCTAGGTACATAGACACCGATCCAGTCTTTCAAAACGTGGGCGTCGACACATTCCGGTCTGTTTGCGCACGAATATGAGACGACAGCACCCTCACTCAGCACGCGTGCCGAACACGTTCTTTACCTGTTGTAGATATTGAAAGCCCCACTTTTCTGTCGGCTCGATGTACGAACCTTCGCCGAATTCGTTCCAGCAACAGATGACCACCGTGCGGAGCGTTTCGCCCGGAAATCTGTTCAGCACCGACCTGGCATTCTCCAGATGTTCCTTGAACTCCCGTGGTGTGCTGTACGACTGGTCGTGCATCTTGTCGGGGCTACCACCCCACGGACGTTTGTCCCAGCCAGACGTGACGGGCACGAAATAAGGTAGCCGCGAATGTGCGAGAATCCAGCTCCAACTCTGACGGTAGCCGTCGGTCAGCTCACGATAGGAATGCGAGAGGGGAATGTCCTCTGAATAGGTACCCGAGAGACCCATGTGATAGTTGTACGCACTCACGGCGTCGTAGCCGGACGATGGCAGGTCCCGCTGAACGGGTCCAGCGACTGCCTGGCTCGTCCCGACGAAATAGATTCCCGGCAGACCGGCCTTGATCGCTTTCCGGCGTGCCCGTCGCAGCAGCTGCCCGACGTCGGTGCCGAATGAAGCCGCCTTGCGCTCGAGCCCGTCGGGTGAAAACACGAAAACGACAGGCACGTCGTTGACGCGATAGTACGACTTCTGCGAAAAGTAATGACCGATCCAATAGTCAACGATTGCATCGAACTGCGCTAGCGAAGACGGCGTATCGGTATGATTCGCCCAAAGTATCGAAAATTTGACGGCGGACCGGGCCGGTGATTGCAAATAGGCGTCTATCGCGTGCGTAAGAACCGGACCCCCTGCGTTGATCCAGTACCAATCGTAAATCACAAAGTCGATACCGTACTTGCGCATCCATTCGAGCTGACGTGTCGCTATGTCGATCCTCCCTTCGTCGTACCAGCCCAGAATCGGCTTGCGACCACCGTACTCGCGTATTGCGTCCCACGGCGGCCCCTGGATCAGCGGAGGGACAAACTTCCAACCAGGATAGTAGTAGACGCCGACGCTGTAATTCCTGGTTTGCGCGCCGCCGACGGATATGGCGACCGCCAACAGCAAAGCCCCGAACGCCCGGATGAGGGTACGCGCGATCTTCATCCTGTCCTCGCCACGTGCTCTGTTTCTTCAATCTGGAGCCGACTCCCGGCCGTGTCGGCCGAGGACGCGTCGCCTCTGGCGTAGGCGGCTACGTCCACTGCATCCAAAAACAGAAAGACGAAGAACATCACCGGCAGATACTTGTAGAAGCCGTTCACAAAAGCAGCAGAGACAATGAAAATCCCGAGCATCGGATGCAGTCTCGATGACGACGCGACGTGCACGGATCTTGTTATCGAAAACAGGTGGGGGACCACATACGCGATGAGAACCGGCATACCGTATGAGTAAAACACGCTCAAGAAGTCGTTGTGGAACCAGATGTAAAGACCGATTTCGCGCGCGTTGAAATCGAAAGAACTCGAAAAATTGCGACCGAAGAAGAAGTCCAGCGCGTCGAACGACGAAACCGCCGACCACCAGCTGCTCCAGATGATGACGCGGCTCAAGCGGTCGAAGTTGTCGTGCATCGTCTCGAAGAAAGACACATACTGATACAGGAAGGTCCCGAAGAGGGCGTTCAGAATCTCCGTCATATAGACAAAAAACAGCGCTGCGAGCATAACCATGCCCGCGCTGACCAGCATCTCGCGCACCCGGAGCCGAATGTTCGCGACCAGGTAGGCTGCGCCCATCACAATCACCGGGGTTCGCGACCCTGTGTAAAGCGTAAACGCGAGAAACACGGCCGCGAGCATCAAGTGCCGTTTCTTCCGGCTGTATGTTGCAACGTAGGTCCACCAGAGGCTGCCGAAGGCGAGCATATAAGACGCTACGTGGGGGAGCCGATATAAGCCTTGGTTGTATATTCTGAGAAACTCGACGTCGTTCGATCCCGAAGTGAACACATCGGCGCCATCACCCGAATCGCTGCCGTTGATGCCTATCAGCGCAGGCAGGAACAGCAGCGCGAAGACATAGGTCGCATGACTGATCGCAGACGGACTGACGCGCGCATTGCGCGCATAAAAGAAAGCGGAAAAAAACTGTGCAAGGAACAGGATGTCGGATACGTCCTCGATCGACGTCCTGAACCGCGCAAAGTTGACCAATGCCGATGCCATCAAAAGCAGGATGCATACGATAAACCACAGCCGGTCCGTCTGGTCGCGGGTAAAACGAAACATCAGCAGTATCGAGACGGGGATGGACGCGACGTACACTGGAACCGCGGAAAAATAATTGACCGCGTTGTCCAGCGCAAACGCACCCACGATGAAGTAGATCGGGAGGTCATCAGGTTGGGAGCGCATTTCGAGCGACCTCCCGCGCAACGTTGCCGGCTACCACTGCACCCTGGGCCACATTACGCGTAACCAGCGCTCGCGCACCTGCGCCGAATTGGACGGGCTGCCCGACGGTAGGCGGATCGCTCTCGCCGTCTCCAAACGCTTCATTGAATGAGCGTTGGTTACGGACGCACCGTTCATGGAATCGATCGCCCATAGTCAGCTTCCCGACCGGTAGGCGACGTGTCTTGCGATCTTTCTCGCGAGCTTTTGCGGATAACACAGCGACGAGAGTCCAGCCCACGCATATTTCGACACTATCGAGCGTGAGTCCAGGTAGTTCCGGTAGCACTTGATGAACCAGTAATAGCTGCGCATCTTCCAGCGCGGGGTGCGCCCGCCAAAGATGCTGTCGCGAAGCTGGTAGGTGCGCAAGACCGTCGAGTAGCGAAGCCGGGCGGATGCGCTCGTGTCATGGATCCGGTATCGGATGAGCGGCTCGGTGAAATTGCCAAATCGCGCTCCACGCTTCAGGAATCTGGCGAAGATGTCGTAGTCTTCGGCAGGCACGTTTTCCTGAATGTACGGCTCGCTCCTGAAGAACCGGGCGCGGCCCATGACCGTAGCATGAAGAACGCCGTTTTCACCCTTGATGATCGTCTTCTCGATGTCCGAGTGATCCGACGGAAAATTGGTCGAACCGATCGACGCACCCGTGGAGCTGTGGAAAATGAGCGCGTTACCTCCAACCACATCGAGATCGTGCCGCGTGATGTAGTCGTACTGGCGCTCAATGCGTGTAGGTAGAAGAATGTCGTCAGGGTCCATCCTCATGATATATGCTGCGGCGCTAACTGCTATGCCGGCATTCAACGCATTCGCGAAGCCGACGTTTTCCGGCAGTGCGACGATCTTCATATTCTTCACGGTTTGCGACGCGCGGCGGGCGATGACCAGCGAGTCGTCGGTGGAACCGTCATCGACGAAGATGATCTCGCGCGGTAACGCCGTCGAGTCGAGGATTGAACGGAAAAATTCTTCGAGGTAGCGACCGTTGTTGAAATTGGCCACGACCATGCTCACATCCAGCACGGCTTTCGCATCCATACACGACTCCTGAACCGCATTCACGGGGGATTGCCTATACGTTCTTTCGATCCGCCATCTTCACTGCGTTGCGCAGCCGAATTCTTCTGATCCGCATGTGCAGCCAGTTGCATTGCGGAGCGGCCGCATTGATGTCTTTTGCCATCGTGCGCGAGCTGATGAAATACGGAATCGCCTTTTCCACGCCGGAAACGGACGGCCAAAGAAACTCCCTGAGCTTTCCTATCCCCACCGTACGACCATGTTGCGCCAGAATTTCGCTCGCTATGCTGACGTGGGCATCCCGCTGACGCTCGATTCGTGCGAAGCTGACCTGCCCGCTGTGAATCCTGTAGCGCAGTAGCGGCAGAGGAATGTTGGCGAACCTGCCAAATTGCGCCAGCTCGGTCCATAGCCTGTAGTCTTCGACATATTCCGCGTCAGCGCGGTATTCAAGACCTTCCTGCTTGATGACTTGCGCGCGCATCATCACCGTTGGATGTGCAAAGCAGCTCTCTATCATCAGCAGCGCCTTGCAATCCTCGTCGGTACGCGGGGTGGATACGTACTGAGCCGCGTTGCCGAACTTGACGAAGTCGGTTCCGCAGGCTATCAGCCGCGGTTCGGCCTCCATTTTTTCCGCTTGCATGCCGAGCCGCAACGGATGCGCAATGTCGTCTGCGTCCATTCTCGCGAGGTACTTGCCACTTGCGTGGTTGATCGCGTGGTTCAATGCCGCCACTATTCCGCTTTTCTCCTGCCACAGCACCTGAACGCGCCTGTCCAGGAGCCTCAGCCAGGTCGCGATCGCGTTGGTCTGGTCATCAGATCCATCGTCGACGATCAGCAGTTCAAAGTTCCGGTATTGCTGTTGCAAAATGGAGTTCACCGCTTCCGCAAGAAATTGGGCACCGTTATGCACAGGCATCAACACGGAGATCATCGGATTTTGCATGTCACCTTGCAGATAAGAGTCGGGTCGAACTGGCGAAGTCGGTTTGCTCCGGTGACCGGCCACTCGCCGTGGATGATGCACGATGCCCGCTGAGCTACTTGGACAGCCTGGGAGCTTCGTCGTACCTGTAAGAGGCGTACCGGTAGCTCCCGTAAATCGAGCCAAATCCGTATCGGCCCAGATTCGGATTGACGCCATTGAAAAGAACGCCGCTCGGCATCACACCATTCTGCGACAGCCGCTTGATCGACTCCTTCAACTCACCCGCTTTCGTCACGCCCGCTTTTGCGACAATGAGCACGGTGCCGGCGGCCGGCGCCAATACAGTCGCGTCGGTCACCGTAAGGACGGGTGCCGAATCCATCAGCACAATGTCGTATCCGACCGCTAACTCTTTGATGATGTCGGGTACTCGGTCGTCCATCAACAGCTCAGACGGGTTCTGCCGGATAGAACCCCTGGAAATGAAGTCGAGGTTCGGAGCCACATTTCTCACTGCGGTTTCGGCAGCGGCCGTGCCCGTGAGCAAGTCAGTGAAGCCAACGGCGATGTGCCCGTCGAAGTAGCGGTGCAAACGCCCTTCTCGGATATCACAGTCTATGAGCAGGACTCGCTTGCCCGTTGCAGCGAGAAGCGCTGCGAGATTGGCCGATACAAATGATTTTCCGACTCCTGGCGCCGGCCCGGTTACCAGCACTATCTTGTTCGTTGCTTCGAACAAGGCGAACTTCAAGGCGGTGCGCAAACCGCGCAGACTTTCCACTGCGGGATCATGCGGCGCTTCCAAAGCAAGCATGCTGACGCCCTGATGACGATCGCGCATTCGTCGCACGATGGCAGCCTGGATCTTGCTGAACGGAACCGTCGCATACACGCGTAGACCAGCACTCTGTTCAATCTGCGACGCCGAGCTGAAACCACCGAACAGGATACTGCGTGCGTAAGCAGCGACGGTCGCCGCAATCAGGCCAAATACCACCGACGCGGCAAGCACGAGAGCTTTCTTCGGTTTGACCGGCTCGTCCGGCAATGCAGGCGTGTCGACGAGTCTTACATTGCCCACCTTTCCCGCTTTCACGAGCAACAGCTGTTGGGCGTTGGTCAAGAGCGATGTATAGAGGTCCGTATTGACCTTGACGTCCAGCATGACTCGAGCCAGTTGTTGCTGCAGTTCCGGCAGAACCTTGAGCTTCGCGTTCAATTGATCCGACTGTCTCTGCAATACGCCGATCTGTTGGTCGACTGCCAAAACGTCTTTGGAGTCGGGACCGAAGTGAGCCGACATTTCCTGCTTCTTCTGTTGGAACTGGATCAGTCGCGTCTTGGTGTCCGCCGCTTGCGCGAGAATGATCCTGGCCTCTTCGTTAAGGTCGAAAGTACCGTTCTCGTCGCGCAGTTTCGTCAGGCTATGCTCGGACGTTTGGAGTTGCTGCTTCAGCACGGGCAACTGGGCGTCTAGAAACCTGAGCGACAGAGCCGCATCTTCCGATTTCCGATCGACGTTCTGCTTGACGTATTCCTTGCCTATTTGTGCCATCAGATCGCGCAGGTTCACCGGATCCTTGCCCTGAAGGGTGGCGACGACAACGCCCGACTGTTTGATTTTTTCCTGGATATTCAGCCCTGCCTGAATGTCTCTTATCGTCATGGGTCGCGAGCGGCGCTTCAGCGTGAACGCGGCGCCCGGTTTTCCCGTGACTGATTGAACCCGAAGCGAAATGGTGCCATTCGGGACATGAAACGCTTCGTTATTCCCAATTCTGCCATGCACCGGCGCTTCGAGTCCTGGGCCAGACAGCGCATAGCGCCCATCATCGAGGAGCGTTACCGTGAAGTTCTTGTCTTCGCTTCGAGCCGGTACATCGAATAGCGGAACGTCGATCTCCTCGGTGCCCCAGGTATAACCGCCCCACCCGAACAGACCGGGCTCCGAAAGTCCGGATGCCTGGTGGGCGATCAGGCGGCCAACGACAGGAAACCGCTTGGGCGCAGCAGTGATGTAGGCATGCACCGCGTCGACTGCCCGAGTGACGACGAGGCGTGATCCGAGTATCTGCGCTTCGGCGGCGGCAGTCGACTTGACGTCGAACAGCGCCGACACGTCGGCCAGCAGGCTCTTGCCCGCGGCTGCCTCGGGGCTGTCCTCCACCTGCACCATGATGTCGGCCTCATAGACCGGCGGAGCGAGGAAAGCGTATAAGGCGCCAAGCAAAGCAAAGCTAACGGTGATCAGAAGAATCATCCGGCGTTGTTCGATAATGATGTCGATGAGCCGGACCAGGCCATATTCTTCGGACTCTTGCACACGATCTAACGGCCTGGGGCTCTGGGCATTCATAGTTGGGTACTCGGTCGAGATTTCGTTGAGATCCGTGACATATCGCGCGCCAATGCATGCTTATGGCGAACCATCGATCGTTTGGCTGGCGAAGTCGCTACCCGTGCCAACACCGACATTGACGAGCGTGATCGCTCGTGGCGCTACCGGTGATCAACGATTTCCTTTTCATTGAAGATTGCGTCCACATCGAGATTCGCTGCATGAGACAGCGTGCCCGTCGCAATCAGTGTTCCGCTCGCCGCGGCAGCCGGTTCGAGGACCGCGCTGATCGGCGATGGCACGGTCGACGGCAGCACCGGCGACACTTTTTGCTTCCGCCCGATTTGCACATTGCGTTCGAGCAGAGCTTCGTATTGCGCGAGGACGCTATCCCAGCGAAACGCGCTGTCGAATCGCCGGCCGCTTGCTTCGCGCATTGCTCGCACGGTGGCGGCATCGGCAAACAGCGCCGAGATGTGCAGATCGCAGTCCGATTCAGTCGAGAAAAAGCGGGCTTCGGGCCCGGCTACCCAACGGTTAAACTCATTGTTGTGGGCGATGACGGCGCAACTGGCGCCGAGCGCTTCAACGAGCGATGGATTAGTGCCACCGACCTGATGCCCGTGCAGATAAAAAAGCGCATGGCGTCTGAGCGCATTCACGGCGTTTTGATCGTAGATGGCACCGGGAAACAACACCTCCGGACCGGCGGCGTCGACGACCTCGCGATGGTACGGGTTCTTCAGAGGATCGTATTTGCCCAGCACGACGAGTTTGGCGCCCCGCGGGCGGCGTGAGAAGGCCGTAACAATCTCAAGCACCGAATTCTCAGGTTCCGGGCGTGCGATAACGAGCGCATACGACGCGTTACCGAGGCCCAATTCCTTCGGCAGACCGCCACTACGTTCGTCGATGCGGTCGGCGCCGTACGGAATCATGGTGATTTTGCGGCGATTCACCCGCGTTCCAAGATGAGCAGCGATGGAAGGATGATCGGCGATCAGATGATTGCCAGTCCAGCAACCGATGCGCTCGTTCATATATAGCCACGCGCGCTCATGCCAACGCCATTTCGTACGACGCCATTCCAGCCCGTCCATGTTGATCAGGTTGGTGATACCGCGCCAGCGTAGATAAGTGCAAAAAACGGCGGTGTTGTACCCCAACGTGAGTACCAGCGCACCCTTTCTCTGAGCGGCATTTCGAATCGACTTCCAGTCGAATTCCACCGTTCCGATCGCGCCTTCTCGCTTGACGGGGACGAAGACCCGTCTTATTCCACACCAGTTGTCATCGGCAAGCAGCGTGCCGCCAAGCTGGCCGTGACAATATACAGTCACGGTCCAGCCGCGCTTCGTCAGATAAAGCGCAAGTCGTTCCGCGAACGTCTCGAAACCTCCGTGTTGCGCTGGAATGCCCCGTGTGCCCATGATCAACAGCTGTTTTTCTTGCATGTCGATTGACCTCAACGATCGTGACTCATCCTGCTGCGTTGTTTCGGCTACAGGACCTAAGCCTAGGGCAGCCAACCTGGCGAATTCAGTCACTGTTGTGATTGATTCCGCCAATATGAACCGATCAGTTCACAGGTGCTGTGCGGGCTTCAGGCAATGAATGCGACGCTTCGGGCCTGTGTGTCGGGCCGTGTCGGAATGCACCCAGTATTTGACGTAAACAGACGCACCGGCTCCCTTAGCATGGGTCGCAATTCAAGAGGAACCGATTGTCATGAAAAGAGACAGCGCTCCCGTTGTCATAGTGCCCGCCGCCCTCAAGCCAAATACAGCAAAACGGCTATTCGATAGACATCTGGAGCCGGCACCTTCTCATGACCCGATCGCAGGACTCACGCAAAGATCGATTTTTCACGAACCCTGGTGGCTAGATGCCGCCATGGATAAAGATTGGCACATGGCTGTCGTGAAGACAGGCGACCAGGTCATCGGCGAAATGCCGTATACACTGACCCGGAGAGGCTTATGGCGGGTGTCGTATCTGCCGCCGCTCACCCGGACTCTCGGGCCCGTGATCAAGCGTCAACCCGCGGACGCAGGCAGTCCCGAATGGGTCCATCGTCTGGATGTCACGCGCGAGTTGATCGCGCAGTTGCCCAAGTGCGCGCACTTTCAGCAGATCGCGGATCCGCTCGTATCGGACGCCGAGGCAGCCGCGTTTGCGCTGGGCGGATTCAAGGTGTCGGTGCAATTCACGCTCAAATTACCGGCGGGCCTGGATGAAGAAACGGTCTGGCGCAAACTTCGCTGGAACACACGCAATAGAGTGAGAAGATCTTCGGGGCGATTCTCCGTGCAGGAGATCGCGGACGCCGACGCGTTCGTCGACTTCTACGACGCAAACCTTTGCGCGCGCGAACTCGACAACGTATACGGCTCGACAACCATGCGACGGCTGTTGAGCGAAGTATTGCGGCGCGGAGCCGGCACCCTACTCGGCTGCTTTGATAGCGATGGCTCGTTGAGCGCCGCGACCACGCTCGTTTGGGACCGGGCCAACCTCTACTATCTGCTGACGACGCGCAAAGCGAGCGCACACAGCGGTGCAGTCGCGCTGCTTATTTGGCAAGCGATAAAGATCGCCCGCGAACGGCAGCTCGAACTCGACTTCGACGGCGTTTCGACAGCGGGGATTCTGCAATTCCTATCTGGCTTCGGCGGACACCTGGTGCGACGCTATGCATTCGAATACATGCGGGCGGACTTCGCGCTCATGCGCAGCGCACGTGCCCGTTCGCGCGAACTTGCCAACTTCGCGCGCAGGAATGACTCGGTAAAAAGCGCGCAAGCCGGATAGCAATCAGCTTCGAGGGCTTATCGTCTAGCGCGACACGGCCAACCCGCCGGGTTCCAGACTGCTGTAGCTGATTCCCATCTTCTCAGGATTGATATTGCTGAGCCGATAGTCGGTCGGGGTAATCGACAGATGTTTTTTGAACAGCTTCGCGAGCTGCCCTCCGCTGCCGATCCCGCAACGGCGCGCAATCTTGTCCACCGGCAGTTGTGATTCGAGCAGCATTCGGCAACTCAGCTTCAGTCTCGCGTTCTGAAGATAGTCCGACGGCGTCATGCCCATTTCCGCTCTGAAGCGGCGCAGGAAGTTGCGCTCGCTCATCGCGGCCACATCGGCTGCCAACCCGATCGAGATCGGCCGGTCCACGTTCGCATCCAGCCAGCGGGCGGATGCCATGACCTTGTCACTAACGCGTTGCGTACCGAAGTCCTCTTTGATGACCTGAAGCGCCGTCTGAATCGGGCTCGACGGAGTTTTCGGCTGGTCCTGCTTGTGCGCGTGATGCCCGCCACACGCGTCATGCGGCGGCAGATCATATCGGCCGGTTAAGCCGACGGCATCCAGAATCAGTTTGCCTTCTGAGATTGGACACACCATGGCACTGACCGCGTAACGCCGGCGCACCCACCCACATAGCCGATCGTCGCGCGCCGCCCGTATCGCGCCCGCGCCTCCCGCAATGAACAGCAGAACCGGTGAATTCGTGGCTCGTTCGAAACTCGCCTTTTCAGTCCACACCTGTACGGCGGACGAACTCGCTACCCTGCCACCTGACGATGACAAAAGCGACACTGCATAGCGCGGTTGCCCGTTACCCTGCGCTTGCATCAAGTCGTTGTCCCTCTGAAAGATCTCGATAACTGCCGCAATCTTCGGTAATGAGAAGCCGTCGAATAAAACGATTTCGACTGCCGTAACGCTTCTCGCCGCAGAAACGTGAATTTTGGCGCGCCAATCTGCTCGTGTTGTATTCACTATTGTTCTCCCCGACAGCAACCATGGCGGGCTACGCGCGGTCCGGTACTTCACTCGTTGCCCTGATGAACAACACCCCACCCGGATAAGCCATTATTACCGGCCGATCTGGACAGCCGGTATTTCGTTCGTTGATACGCTAAACGATTAATTTTCGGTTGTCGAGGGCATCGGTTTCGCAAAACGGAACATTCGCAATTGGCTATTCGGCGTCAGGGCGGCCTTGCGCAACGCTTTTTGTTTTATGTGTCGGACTCCCGAACATAGGAGAGCCTCTGTTTTAGCGGATCTCCATAACCTCCAGACAAAACGACTGCCAAACCGGCGTCGCAATACGAGTGCTCGCACACAACTACTTTGCCGGGTAAATCCCAGGCTGCGGAACGGAGGTCACGGCGAAGATTCGTGCCCCCGCCTGGCGACGCTTTTCCAGATGATGACGTCCTGCCTGTCCTCCGTGCCGTAGCCAATTTCGCCGGGTTCATAGGGCACGCAGGCGGACCAGTCGCGCGCGAGCATGGGGGAAGCGTCAAGTACATGCGCACAGACTGGGTAGATATAGATCACCCTCAACGTCTCTATCGAACCGTCCGCCAGCGCTCGCTCCAGACTATTTAGCAGCACGGACATCACGCTCGAGCCAAACGGATTGAAGAGAAAGATGACCAGCTTGCGGTGAGTGAACTCGAGCCCGAGTGCATCTGCCGCGAATGCTTGCATTGGTGTGCGCTCCGGATGCGCGCGCGCCACGATCTGTGCGTTCCTGTTCGCCATGTCCACCAGAGGAGCGGCGAGATCATAGCCGAGCACCGCGTCGAAAGGGAACTCGGTCGCTACGATCATTGGCCGCCCTTTCCCGCAGCCCACGTCGATGAAAGTATGCCCGCGTACGTCGCCGAGTTGCGCAAGCACACGCCGCACGATGCTCGGCTGCGAACCCATGTATGGCAGGTTTCCGCACTCTGCGCCGAAGCCGTAAAGCGGTTCTGGGGGAAAGATGCCGCCGGTGTCCGTACCCAGTTCACGATCGATCGGATGCGTGCGATAGCAGCCTGTATAAACGACGCGTAACACTGGCACACGTTCGCCAAGACGCCGAACGCTCGGGACGAAAAGCACCGACTGTATGCTATCGGGGAGCAACGCCACCAGCGCGATCAACGGCCATTTGATGCGGCGTTTCACGCGGGTCTTGAGTGCGGCAGAAGCGGGTGTGCTCATTTCGATTCGACCTTGAAGACAGCCACGAGAACTAGCGGGAAGCCAGAGGGCGAACGACGGGGAACCTTGCATTCGAAACGCAGAGATTTGCCCGCCGCGTCCGACAGCTTCACGAACGTCTTTTAAACGCGAAGCTTTCAATTGGCACAGGGGGCTCAAAGACACTGCAAGCGAAAGTGCCAAAAGCAATATCTTTTTCTAATTCGATGAGCAAATGACGACAGGACGTGAGCTTGAACCGCCATATGCTCCCGTCGTCTATCGCGGTGAGGGCATCGGCGCATCATCGAACAGCTCGCATCGTTGGACCGCCTGGTGGACCGCCTCGCCTCGGCGACGACGAGCGGCAGCGTCGGTGCCGACGTGCTGGTGATGCATCGGTCGAGCCAGCGCTTTCGCAATCCGGTCAACATCGAAGCGCAGGTACGCGAGAGCGCGCTGGGTAACGGAGCCGCACCGCGCGTGGGCGCGTCCCTGGTTAGCCTCGGGGACGATCTGCGCCGGCAAGCCGACGCTCTGGCCGCCGCCGTGCAAGTAGTCGGATTACTTCACGCGCGACTACCGGGAAGCGGTCCAGGATCGGCCGAAGACGTGGACCGCACACGCAGGTGGGTCGGCGGCGAAGTCACGGTGAGCCTGGTGCTTGCCTGCCGTCGCCACGCCTCAAGCCTTCCCTAGATATTCTGTGGCCGCTGGATTCGCGCCGTGGCTCGCCGTCGCATAGGCGCTTGAATAGTATTTCGGCGCTGGCGCGCGCAACTTGAAGGGCTGGCGGTATAGATTACCCTTATGCGTATTGGAGGTTCAGACGGGCTCGGTTGACTCGGTGCAACCGAGCCTGTCTGAACTGTAAACTTCCAAGCCGGCCCGTAAGGTTTGAACCGGCCGGAACTTCAGGCAGCCTTGGGCGGCCCGGCTTGCCGCGCGCCACGAGAAAAGCCGGTAGCAAGACGGCGTGCCGCAAAAGCGCAAGCCAGCACAGCGTCATGCAGGTCAGCGACCTGCAGACCAGGCATGTGTACGCTCGGCGGTGTCGCGTGGGCGGTCTCAGCCAGACGTCGGGAGTTCAGTCGTGGTTGCCGGATGACTTACGTCATGCACTGAAGCCGCGTAGTTTCATCGAGCATCGTCGATCAGCGAGGAGCCGTATCATGAACCTGGCCAATCAGTCCTCCACCCAGAGCGGCGCACAGATCGCCGGCACAACCAACGACCCCTCCGACGGACCGGGTCCCGATGTGATGGCCGCGGCGACGCTCCACGGCAAGACCGTGCTAAGCGCGGACGGCGACGACGTCGGCAAGATCAAGGAGATCATGCTCGACGTGCGCACCGGCCGCATTGCATACGCGGTACTGGCAAGCGGCGGCTTTCTCGGCATCGGGGGCAAACTCCTCGCAATCCCGTGGGACGCGCTGACGCTCGACACGTCGCGTGAATGCTTCGTGCTGTCGGCATCCTCGGAGCAGATCAGGAATGCACCGGGCTTCGACAAAGATAACTGGCCGGCGATGGCCGACCCGAACTGGGCCACTAGCATGCATACGTACTACGGCCGCAAGCCCTACTGGAAGCGCCGCACGGAATTGCCAGTCGACGAGCGTGGCGACATGCGGATCGGTGAAAGCCTTGGTGACTCACCGGCGTCGCCGGAGCGAGGGGACGTCAAACTTTGAAGAGCACGACGCTTATTATTGAGGATGTCAGCGTGAGGATGTCAGCGGCGCGCGAGCGTGCAGCCAACCTATGTGGTCATCCAGGAAGTGGACACGGAGCATTGGGGCTGGGGCGGTCTACCGACCGACGTGTATCGCAAGCAGCCAGGCCTGAAATAGGGGTGTTCACATCGCCGTAATCCGGTGGCGCCATCGTTTGATGACAAATGGAGAAAATGACAATGGACGGCAAGCCTCTAACGCAGGGAATCGACCATCTTGGGCTGACGGTTCCCAACCTGAGCGTCACGCGCGACTTCTTCATCGAGTGCCTCGGCTGGAAACTGGTTGGAGAGCGGCCCAGCTATCCCGCGGCCTTCGTGTCTGACGGCCACATCATGCTGACGCTCTGGCAGGTGGCGAACCCGGACAGGCTGGTCGAGTTCGACCGCAAGACGAATGTCGGTCTGCACCACCTCGCGTTACGGGTCGACAGCGAAGTAGCGCTCAACGAAATCTTTGCGCGCGTTTCTCGATGGCCCGGCGTCGTGCCGGAGTTCGCACCCGAGAACCTGGGTGAAGGACCGAAGCGGCACGCAATGGTGTACGAACCCGGCGGTATCAGACTCGAGTTCGATTTCGATCCGCGCAGATGACGGTCGGCCTTCATCGGCTCTACACATTGCTGGCCTTTGTCGCGGCGATGCCTGGTGCCACCGGCCCACCCATGTGAACGGCGAGGGCCGCCTGTCCCCGGCATCAGCCGTTTGCAACTGCAATTCTTCGCCTCGTCCTCCCCCGATAGATCCGTCCGTGCATCATTGGCGTCGCATCGAGCCGACCAATCCCGATAGTGGGCGCAATAATCAGCGAGTCTCCCGACACTCGCCGAGAGCGGCTGCGCCAGAAGAGACATGTCTTGAACTTGCTGTCGGCTGTCGCGAGCGGCGGCAAGATATGCGTATTGCCCCCAAGGCTAGCCACACTTCTCGGCGCATTCGTTACCTTATCGGTACGCGCTATCAGGCTGGTGAGCGTCGAACAGTTGCGAGAGGCCTTGACGGCACAGGACGAGAGGCAGTTGCCGCGGCCATCCGCAGAATGAAACGCGCCCTCGATCAATTTCTCGAGTCCCTTTAGTGTCCGCACCCGTCGGTACGTTCCGTAAACGCTTCGGTGTACTATCGAAGCCGGCTGCGCGGCTAATGCCGGGCGGCAGGTGCTGCTGCGCTCCGTTACAGGCTTTGCGCAAACCGCTATTGCTCACGCAGTCGCGGCAACGTGGGGTTCTCCGGCTGCGTATAGCGCTGGTATATCGCCTCCCGAATCCGCGCGAGACTGTCTTTTGCCGAGAGCGATTCATCCTGTTCGACCGCTCGCACCTCGCTCGCCAGATCGTCGTCGCCGATCGTGTTCTCGAACCAGCGCGAATAGTCGCCTTGTTTCAGGTGAAAACGCCACGTTTGTTCATCGACGCCTTCGGCAAGTTCGACGAACAGCACGAGGTTATGCGCACGCAGGTTGAGCTTGCCGTCGGGACCGCGGAAATAGAAACTGCGTTCGGGAATCAGCAGCCCTTCGGCATACTTGCGCTGATGGCGGCGCTGCTGCTTGCGCCCGCGCTCGATCTTCACCACGCAGGGTTGCGCATGGGCGGGCGTCGCGCCATCCTGCCCGCCTCCGAGCGGCTGCCAGAAGAGCGCCTCGCCACGGGCGATACGGCGGCTCGGCGCATCCGGGGCCGCAATGCCCACCGCGGCGGCGAACGAGTTTAGCTTCGCCGCTGCATCTTCGCCCGTCGCCATGACGACGTTGACCGTGCGTAGCAATGCAGGCGCAAGCTGTGCCGGGTCGACGCTAATGATCAACGCCGATTCGAGGCGCTGCGGGACCGCCGTGTCTGCGGAGGCCCAGTCCGCTGGAAACAGATGATGCGCCTCCTCGAAAGCCAGCCAGTTCGGCCGGCCCGTCTTCGCGCGCAGCGCCTGGAGCCGCAACTGCAACTGGGCGCCATACTGCGGACGATCGGCTGGCGCCACGCGCATCATGTTGATCGCGACGACGCGCTGGTGCGTCGATTGCAGCAGCTGCAGCACCTCTTCTTCGGCGGGAACATTGTGCGCACTGCCCACCACAGTCGTGCGTTCGTCGTTGCTCCAATCGCCTTCCGGATCGAAGATGCAAAGCTGGTAGCCCGCGTCGGCCAGCCTCTCCAGCAACGCAGAACTCGCGGTTGACTTGCCGGAACCGGAGCCGCCCACCAGCAGGATCACGCTGCCATATGCATCGACCGCAACGGGCGCGGCTTCGGGTGCATCGGGGCGCTTGCCCACCGTGAGCTTGCACTTGTCGAGCGATGCGGCGACGCGGTGCATATCGTCGGCGATCATCGTATCGATCAGCGACGCCACGCCGCGGCCATCGGGATACTTGGTGATGAAGTCCGCATGCTGCTTCAACGCAGGCAGCGCGTTTTCGACCGCCACCGACAGTCCGCATGCGCGTATCAACGCATGGTCGTTCTCGGCGTCGCCCACGCCCACTACATTGAGCAGCGACAGATGCAATGCGTCGGCTGCGGCGAGCAGGCCCGAGGCTTTGCTCACGCCGGGGTTCAGTATCATCACGGCGTCGCCATTGAAGACGACGTGCAGTTCGAGCCCAAGCTCGCGTATGAGTTCGAGTGCGATCTCGTCGTTCGGCTTCATCGTTGCGACGAGCGTCTGACTCACACTGAAGTGTTCGAGGCCGCGCTCGCGCAATGCATCGACGAACGCTGGCGGCGGCGGGTCCGTCAGCAGCGTTCGTTGTTTCGTCGCAGGGTCGTACAACACGCCGCCGTTTTCGGCGACCACGCGTGCGAACATGTCGGTGCGCGGACAGACCGACAGCAGATCGTCGAGTTCACGCCCGGTCACCAGAATCGCATATCGGCCCGAAGCGCGCAGTCGATCCAGCGCGTCCCACGTCGCCTGCGCGACGCGGCCATTTTCAGCGAGGGTGTTGTCATAGTCGGTCGCCAGAGCGAGGTAGCGCATAACACGTCTCCATCATCGCGCGCCGGACGCGTATAGCGTCTGCTGGCACAGCTTCGCGTAAATGTGCAGATAATCGTCGGCCATCCGCGAGGCCGTGAAGCGTTGCTCGAATGCGGCCCGGCAACGGGTCCGGTCGATATCGTCGATGTGCTTGATCGCCTCGACCGCTTCGTCGATATGGTCGACGACAAAACCGGTCACGCCGTGCTCGATGATCTCGGGCACGGACCCGCGACCGAACGCAATCACGGGCGTGCCGCATGCGAGCGCTTCGACGAGCACGATCCCGAACGGCTCGGGCCATTCGATCGGAAACAGCAGCGCGCGCGCTCGTCCGATGAATCCGTTCTTCTCGCAGTCTCCCAGCTCGCCGCGGTAGTGCACATGCGCTCGCGTGAACAGCGGTGCGATCTCACGCTCGTAATACGCACGATCGCTCTCGTCGATCTTGGCGGCGAATTCAATGCGCATGCCGACCCGTTGCGCGATCTCGATTGCGGCGGCGGGGCCTTTCGAAGGCGCGATGCGCCCTACGAACGCCAGGTAATTCAAGGGCTGCGCGCAAAAGCGGTACAGCTCGCGTGGCAGCCCGTGATAAACGGTGCCCTGCCATGCGAGGTCAGGCAACGGCAAGCGCTGCGCATTGGAAATCGACACGACTGGCATGTCGGCGAACTCGCGATACATCGTTTTGAGGCCAGGGATGTCGAGCCGCCAATGCAGGGTCGTCACGTTTGCGCAATGCAGGCGCCGCGCGAATGGAAAACTTGCATAGTCGGTATGAAAATGAACGATGTCGAATTCCCCGGAGTGGCGCACCACCTGTTCCAGCATTGCGACGTGGAACGCATGCGAGTCGGCGGTGTTCTCGATTTCGCACAAGGGTCGCGGAACGACGGAGACCAACCGCGCACGCGTGACGGAGTCGCCGCTCGCAAATAACGTGACGTCGTGCCCGCGGGCCACGAGTTCTTCGGTGATCCATGACACGACGCGCTCGGTTCCGCCATAAGCGACAGGCGGCACGCGTTCGTAGAGCGGCGATACTTGAGCGATGCGCATGGGGTTCGGCTAGCAGATGGGTCTGCGCTCAACCCAGCATCAACTGTTCCCGTCATCCGACGAAGGGTGGGGCCAGCCAAGGTGAGGCGTCGTCCGATGTCGGGGAGTCAATGTCGGACCATAAGCTCTTCCGTGGGGTAGGCATCGCGCCGGTATTTGCCGGCGGGACGAGCGCGCGCAGCGACCGTCGAAACGCGGGCACGCTGCCTGCGTGGTCGCGCGCAATTCACCCCTTTCGACCCGCCGATCGACCTACTCGTTCGTCGAGGTTCTCGCCATGCAGACGCCGAGTCGTCACCGCTTGCCCGCCGCGCTGGCCGTACCAGCGATCGTTTTGCTGGGCATCGGGCTCGCGCTGCTGCCTGGCGGCATCCGGCTCGCCATGCTGGGCGGCTCGTGGTACTACATGCTGGCGGGTGTGGGCATCGCGGCGACTGCCCTCCTCCTGGGGATGCGTCGGCGCGCTGCGCTGCTGCTGTTCGCGCTGATCCTGTTCGCGTCGGTGATCTGGGCGGTCGTCGAGGCGCGCTTCGACTTCTGGCAACTGCTGCCACGCCTGTGGTTGTGGTTCGTGCTCGGGCTCGGGCTGCTTGTGCCGCCCGTCACGCGCAAGCTCGTTTTCGGGCCGCCGTCCATGCCCCGCGAAGGTATCGTGCCGCTGGCATCCGCTATCGTGCTGACGGTCCTGCTTGGCCTCGTTACCCCTTTCAATCCTCCGTATGACCAGGCGGGTGACATCCAGGTGAGCGCAGCGAAACCGACCGCCACGGCGCTCGCTGGCGAGGCGAACCGGCAGGCGGGCGACTGGACCGACTATGGCGGCTCGCAGCTGGGCCAACGCTACTCGCCGCTCGCCCAGATCACGCCGGCCAATGCCGCTCAGCTGAAGATGGCCTGGCGATACGAAACCGGCGACAAGCCAGGATCCGGCGACCCGACCGAAACCACCGACGAGAACACGCCGATCAAGGTCGACAACAAGCTGTTCTTGTGTACGCCGCACAGCATCGTGATCGCACTCGATCCAGCGAGCGGCAAGGAAATCTGGCGCTACAACCCGCGGATACAAAGTCCGGTGGGCTTCAGGAATTGGGCGCATATGACGTGTCGCGGAGTGTCTTACCATGACGACGGGCTGTATCGGGCGGCACCCGCTGCGGCTGCGGCGGCAAGCAGCGCTGCCGGAGCCGGCAGCGCAAGCGAAGCGAGCCGCAAGGCAGCCAGTGGCAGCGCATCGCGGTCAGCCCACGCTGGTCGACCTGCCAACGGCGAGCGGTGTGCAGCCCGCACTCATCGCGTCCACCAAGCAGGGCAGCATCTACGTGCTCAATCGCGAGACGGGCAAGCCGATCGCTCCCATCACCGAAAGGCCGGTGCCGCAGGGTGCAGCGCCGGGCGATCACACATCGCCCTCACAACCGTTTTCCGCCCTGGATTTCGCCCCGCCGACACTGCGCGAACGCGACATGTGGGGTACCAATCCGTTCGATCAGCTGTGGTGCCGCATCAAGTTCAAATCGCTGCGCTACGACGGCATGTTCACGCCGCCTTCGGAGCATGGTTCGCTGGTGTTTCCCGGCAACTTCGGCGTGTTCGACTGGGGCGGCATCGCTGTCGATCCGGTGCGCCACGTCTTGCTTGCCAACCCCAGCTACATGGCGTTCACTTCCAGACTCGTGCCGCGCTCGCAGATTCCGTCGAACAACGGCGAGAAAAAGGGCAGCGAGACGAGCGGCATGAACCTGGCGCTCGGTACACCATTCGGCTTCGAACTGAGCGCGTTTCTTTCGCCGCTCGGCATTCCGTGTCAGTCGCCGCCGTGGGGCTATGTGGCCGGCGTGGATCTGCGCACCATGCGCATTGTGTGGCAGCACAAAAACGGCACGGTCCGCGATACCGCGCCGCTGCCGATTCCGCTGCCGCTCGGCGTGCCGAGCCTGGGCGGAATGATGACGACGGGCGGCGGCGTGGCATTCCTCTCGGGCACACTCGACTATTATTTGCGCGCCTACGACGTGCGCACCGGCGATCGACTCTGGCAGGGCCGCCTGCCCGCCGGTGGCGAGGCTACCCCGATGACTTACGCCGATAGCAGCGGCAAGCAATACGTGCTGGTGACGGCGGGCGGACATGGAACGCTGGGCACGAAGCAGGGAGACTTTGTGATCGCGTACACGTTGCGTTAGATCGTCGCAAGTTGAGGGGGGCGTGCTCGTTGACCAAGCGACACGCATTCCATTTCGTCCAAAAAGCGAGGACAGTGCAAATGGGGCGAAGGGGTGCGGCTCTAGCTACAAATTACGTAACGTTTGATACGCGCATCTCGAAATTACCGAAAATTCGCCGCGTGTCGGCTTTTCGGATCAAATGCGCCGCGCGACGTCGCTCATTTCGTGAAACATCACCCCCGTAATTCGCCAGACTCCGCGCCGGACAAGGGCTCGGGGTGGGTGGCAACGGTTGGCCCGATGTTTCACGGCGGCTAGCTGGTTGCGTGCCTGGATACATCCATATTGAGGCGTTCGCGTGTGGATGGCGCGAATGCCGCGGCTGTTCGTTAGGTTTCCTAAGTGACTTTGACTGCGGCGGCACCGTGGCCAGCGTTGGCAGCGGTCGCGCGAAGCATGCACGCGCGGACCTCTAACCTGTCGGTGGTTTGCGGCAAAGTGCGACAGAACGATGGTCACCGAATGACTCGCGGCTCGGGCGGGCCCGGGCGGTCTCCATAGGGGAATCGAAAGACAGGGCCCGATCACCCCGAACCGCACCGCCAGGACACGGAACGCCGCGCAGACAGCCCGGTGTGGGCGAGAGCTGAGAGGACAAAAGAGGACGAGCAGGCCCAAACCGCGAAGACGCGCGCTAACTCGCATCGGCGAGGTACGGACGCAACGGGAGTTCGCTGGCCGCGCCAGAACACCGCGCAGCTGCTCGTCCGGCAGGTGGTGGCGATCCATCACATGGCGCGCTCGTTGTCGACGAGCGGGAACGGCTATCTGTATCGCTCGGCTGGTTCGTCGCGTGGTTACGCGCGGGGATCACCGGGATGGGCAGGCCCGTCGCGACGATAAATGCCGTCGATGGTTGCTCGTACGGCAAGATGCCTGGCTCGGCGGAAGCGCGTTTGCGGGATCGACAAGTGCGCCGCATTACGGCCACGTCGACGCTCCTTGACCGATCTGCACGCCGACGCACGGTCCGGACCGGGTCTACCGAACGAGGGAGATCATCGGAGGCGCTGACCGGCTTCCCGGTGGTTGGCTGCTTCCGGGTCCCTGCCTGGGTCGCGGCGGCCGGGTCGCAACCGCGCGTCTGATCAAGAACCGCCGCGGTACCGAAAACGACCTACGGGTGATCGTGTCGTTACTTGCGCCCCGCCATCTGGCCGCCGCCCCGCACCGCAACCACAACACGTTTTTGCCAAAGCCATAGTGCTTAACCTGAGACAGCGCGACGCGGCGGGCAAAGAGCCCGGGAGCGCCGAGAACCAGCAGATCCAAACGGATATCGGCCAGAGAGAGAGGAGGCCGGGGCGCCTGTGCTTGGCGTGCTTGGCGTGCTTGGCGTGCTTGGCGTGCTTGGCGTGCTTGGCGTGCTTGGCGTGCTTGGCGTGCTTGGCGTGCTTGGCGTGCTTGGCGTGCTTGGCGTGCTTGGCGTGCTTGGCGTGCCGCCCGACTCTGGCTCGGCTGCCGCATCCCCTACACACTCGCCGCCGCGGAAGAACCGGTTCCGCCGCGGAGGTCTGCTTTCACCAGAATCTCACCTTCACTGCACCCATGTGCTTGGCGTAGCCTCCTGATGCACGTTGTTTGCAAGAGCGCGAGCCAACCCTCTATCGCACTCGCGTCGGCCGTGCTGGAAGCGCGTGGCGATATCTTTGACCGCGCACTTGACGCCCCTTCGCTTGCGTGACCAGTCGGCGCCTCGTCCATTCCGGCTTCTTGCCAGTGCAACTGCCGACGTTCGCCGTGGAGCGGCTGGGTCGGCTCGACAGCTGGCAGCGTTTGCCGCCCTCGCCCACCGTGTAGCCGGCCCACTTTCTAGCGCACCTTCGGCCGGGAAGGTGGTCTTGCTGTCGAGGCCTGTCGTTCGCGCTGCGGCGCGCCTCGGGCACGATCGGCCGTTCGACGGCTGACTTGCCTGTTGTTATCGCATGCGCTCGCCAACGCGATCAGCAGGAAAAGCCGCATGTGTTCGGACGCACGATGGCCTCGATCCGACATCTATCTACGGGACTGCCAACCGCCCTCGTGCCTTCCTGGGGGCAAATGGTTTCGAGGTAATTTGGCGAATCGGGTCGCGCCGGTCCTATGCGTGAGCACTGTTGGGCGCATCGCGGAAGCGCTCGCGTGATGTCGTTTTTCGTGCGCGTCACATTCATCGTCGGCTCGCTCGATGACTGTGCTACTAGCACAGTGTTTCAGCGTCTTCGTTAAGTGTTCGGCTAGGACGATTGGTCAAAGGCGGGTTAAGAAATGACACTGCATGGGAAGGCGGTCCGCGCGCCCACCCAGAATGCGCCGAAAAGTGTGCCTAGTAGCACACCTTGGCTGTCCCAAGTCGATGCAACGGCCGCTGCGGCCCGCGCCCAAAGCAAATACGGCTGGTTCCGAATGCCCATCAACCTCGTAGCCACCGTGGCTCGGGAAACAACTGTGCTACTAGCACACTCGCTCGCGCACCACAGTTGGCCGGGCGACCACAGCAGCCACGCGCTCGGAAGCGCATCCGCTCGCCTGCACGACCTCCGTACGCACTGAGTTCGTAGGCAAAAAAAAGCCCGCGGCAAGGCGGGCGTCACACATTTGCTACGACTTCACTTAAGCGGGATCGCCATTGAACAACTCGCTAATGACCTGACGAATCCGCACTTCCTGTGCATCGGACAGCACGCCCGTTTTGATTTTCACGGTAAAACTGTTGACGTCCTTGGTAATGCTTCCGGCGTGAGTATTGCCAGCAAAGAACTTCTCGATTGAACGCTCGCGTGCTGTTGTGCTCGACGCACGACGGCCGATCAGTGCCGCAATCGCCGGCGCGAACTTCCCTTGGTCCAGGCTTCCCGACACGACATCCGGCCAGAGTTCACGCGCCGCCGCTATGGCTTTCTCGCCGTGCTTCTTGATGACATTCGCAATTGCGTCTGCGGCGTTCCCACCAATCAGCGTCGGATTGATATCGAGGTCACTCGTGATGAACGCGGGCAGGGCGTCAAATGCAAGATACCTATATAGCCCACGCCGGCTCATGCCGACCGCCTCGGCCAATCGCGTTCGATTCGGAAATTCCTTTTCGGTACGGCGGATCGAAATGGAAACCTCGTAGTCAGCTAGATCGTCCCGGCCGATGTTCTCCACCAGAGCCAGCACGGCCATGTCCTGGTCCGTGCAATCCACAACGAGGACTTTGATTTCCTCAAGGCCAATCAGCTTGTGGGCGCGCCAGCGCCGTTCACCCGCCACGATCTGATAGGAGGACTCCGCTCGTCGAACCACGATGGGTTGCAACAGCCCGACCTCACGAATCGACTCGGCGAGTTCCGACAACTTCGCTTCGTTAAAAACTCTCCGCGGCTGCCAGGGGTTCGGCACGATCTCGGACACCGGCAGCACCGATTGCGCACCGCGCGATTCCAACTCCTGGATCTTGATATTGGCCGCAGCCAACGCGGCAGCCATGCCGGGCCCGGTCTTCGGTTTATCGTTGGGTTGGCGGGCGGCCGCGACCTCGTCCTTCGGTATTTCTGATGCGGCGCGCAGATTAGCGGTCTGCTCGGCCATTCGGGTACGGATATTCATTTGCCGAGCCTCCACTGTTCGACGTACATATCGTCAATCCATTTGCAGTATTCCCTGAGCGGCTGACGAACCCGCTCGACCGTCTTCGAACTTGCGTCCTTCTTACTCAGGTCGAATACCGTCGACAACGCGAGCGCGCCGCTGCTCATGGCCGAGCTTGCAGGAATTTCGGTTGTCGTGAGCCAGTCGCCGTACGCCCGCTGAGTCCATGGACGAACCACGGACGCCGATGAAGTCGGGCTGTTATCGACCTTCGAAAGGATCACCGAGATGAAGTCATACGCCTTGTTGGCCTCTTTCTCCATGAAGTTACGCGCGATGTCGGAGAACAGACCCCAGAACGACACCGAACTGATGAAGTCGAGGCTTTCCGGAACGAGCGGCATGACCATTGCATCGGCGGCCATCAACGCATTGAGCGTCAGGTAGGACAATGAAGGCGCCGTGTCGAGGATGATGTAGTCGTACTGGCTGCGAAGCGACGCAATACCTTCGCGCAGTATGGCCCAGAACTGAAAGCTGGGCTTGGACTTAAGCATCGACGGGATGTAGAACTCGGCACTGAACAGCGAGGGATGTGCTGCGATCACGTCCAGCCCGTCCCAGTATGTCTGCTTGATGAACGATGACAGCCCGCCGTCGATCGTCTGGTCGTAGATAAACGGCAAGACCGTCGAATCTTCATCGACCTCTTTCTCTGCATACAGGCCGCACAATTCGGAAAGTGAGGCCTGCGGGTCCAGGTCGATCGCCAGCACCCGGCGCCCGCGAAGCGACAAACCCTGCGCAAGACACATGGAGGTTGTCGTCTTGGTCGACCCCCCCTTGAAGTTGGCGACGAGGATGACCTTCCCATCCGCACCCCGCGAACCCGTGACCAGCGGCGACTGGTATATTTCGGAGAGCTGCTGCACGTAGGTCCGCGCCTCCGCCAGCGTGAAATGTCGGCTACGACCGGTGCCGGACGCCTCGCCCGCTGGCAATGTACTCCCGTCCCTTGTGGCCTGGTAATGGATCTTGCTGCGGTCCAGTCCGCACAGTTCGGCAACCTCGGCCGTTGTGAATGATGGCGCCGATTTCCGGGGCTTCGGCGTGAGGATACTGTTACGCAGGTCGTCCGTGAGCGTGCTAAGCGTCTCCGCGAAACCGGCAAGTTCACTCAAGGTTACTCTTCGCGTAATTGCGGGGAATTCTGCTTTGGACATGGATTTTAAGGTTTGGTCCGAAATTGTGACGAAGCGTAGAATACCGGAGAAATACAAAAAAGTGCGAGACAGGTTAAGGCGGTTTCTCAGAAACAACTGCTAAGTGCATATTTTCCCTAGAAAAAATCACCGGTGATTTCACATCGTGGGAAAACGCAGCGGGTAGCGCCCTACAGAGCGAGGCCACATTAATATGCTTCAACGGGGTCATGGTGAGAGAAATTGTTGAAATACGAGCCAGCAACTGTGCGAAGGTGGGTGAGAAGAATTGTTGAATCGTCGAAGAGAAAGGGCAAACGCGTCACCCTCAACGAAGCGCACGCCAAACGGGCTTATATCCGCTCACCTGCCAGACCGGTATCCACAATACTTCTCACCATCGCGCTAGCAAAACCGCGTCACAGGAAGGCGCGAGCATCGCGAGCCGTCGTCTTTTCTAGCGGTTTGAGTCCGTTGCCGCCGCGGGCCACACTTTTGCTCACCTAGCCAACAAAACACCTCACCACCCAGCAGCCCGGATAACCGCAAAGCGGCGCAGCATGGGCATTTTGGGGATCGCGGCCCACTTTCAACAATTCGTCTCACCACCGTTCGCGGCGGCAACAAGACAGCTCACTTTGATCGGGTAAACATTTCACCTTCCGGACGGAATTCTGTTCACCTTTGCCTACAAAAGGACTCACCTTTGACACAAAACGACTCACCTTCGTAGGCATAACCCTTTGTTTTTATGCGAATCTCAGCGGCCTGTATGTTGGTCAGTCTGTTCTTTTAAGATCTTTAAAAACACTAACCCACAGAGTGAGAGAAGCCCTCGCCAATGGTGTTGGTGAGCCAAATTGTTGATCCTTTTCTTGCCCCATGGTGGGTGAGCCAAATTGTTGAACTGGCGTTTCGATGGTGAGACTTTTTGTTTTGACATCTCACCTACGGATGTTAGAGTCTCCCGCGGCGACAACCACCAGAAGAGGGCCATGATGTCAACGGACGTATCGACGCGCGCCACGTCACGGCAGATGTCGCTCGAATTGTTTGAAGAGATGCTGGCGACCGACACGCCTATCCATAAGTCAACCAAAGAGATCGGCTATCAGCGCAACAACGTTTTCGTTGACGTCACGGACGTCGGAGTCACGGCGCGGCGACTGCTCGACGCCGCGCACTTCATCGTCGCACAGGAACCGACCACACCGAAGTACTATGACGTCGAGCTAAGCTACTTCAGGTGGCTCATGCGTTACGACAGCTACAACTATAAGCATTTGCGAGCCGTCGTATCGGAAGCACAAAAGGCGCTGATCCAGGTGTCCGCGGCTCCGCAGGGAAGCATCTCGCCGGAAAACGAGAAATGGGTCTCGGTGCAGTTGCTGGGCATTGTCGGTATCGACAAGGGGCGCATCACGTTCGAAGTCCCGCAACCGCTGATCCGCCACATTAAGGACCCCGAAAAGTCGCACTGGTTGAGCCTGCGCATCACGTCGGCCTTCACGCTCACTTACGCACGCGCAATCTATGACCACGTCATTGCGTACGTGATGGAGGGCATCACGGATTGGTTTGAAATTGATGTGATTCGAAACTGGCCAGGCAAAGCGGGTTCCAGCGCGACAGTCTTCAAGTATTTCAAGCGAGACAGCCTCGAGCCTGCGGTCAAGCAAATCAACGAGGTCTCCGACATCGAGCTGAGCTACGAGACGCGCACCGAAAGCCCCAAGTCCAAGAAGATCGACCGGATACGTTTCAGGCTTTCCAGGAAGGAGGGGGCAGACGCCGTCCGCGCGAGCCTGATGGGGCTGAAGGAGACGTACACGACGTTGAAAACTGAGTTTGGCTTCACCGAAAAGCAGTTCAATGTGATCTCGCAGAACCGGGCAATCTGGACCGATGAGCGCATCCTCGATGCAATCGAATACACCCGGGCAAAGATCGACGACGCGAAGGTCACGAAGAGTCCCGCGGGCTATTTGATGAAGGCCATCACTGAGGGTTACAAGCTTTCCGAGGCTGAACGTCGGATGAAAACCGTGCTGGCGCAGAAAGCCACCGAAGAGCAGGCCGAGGTCACTTCCCGAGCCACCACGAAAATTGCAGTCGAAGCGAACACCGCAGCGCGTGAAGAAGAAGTCAGGCTGCGCCTGGCCGACGAGGTCCGCGCCGGTCGCGAAGCTTTCGACCAGGCAGACGCACGGGCCAAGAAAGACTTCATGCGTGCGTACATCGGGTCTCCGTCTGGCAAGCTGGCCATCAAGCGTCTCAAGTTCAACATCGCGACCATTACGGAAGCGGACGTGCTGAACCACGCGGACCTTTCGTTCGCTTTCTACCATTTCGTGTATCTGCGCAACAAACCCAAGACAGCCCGAACGCGCGCCTGACTTTGCGGAAGGTGAGGAGAAGAGGGGTAGGGCTCGGGCGCGTCAACCAGGCGGTTGATTGGATGACTGAACGCGAGTTACGCCGATGGGGAGGGTCTTGGCATGCCGTCGGTCACGCGTGGTAGCCGTTGCTTGACCCCTTCGTAGAAGCGGCCATCATGCTGCCGCCTCACACGCCACCGGATGACGACCGAGACCGCATCATTAGGACTGCACGACAATCCGCAATGGGGGCAACGCTCATAACAGCGCGGCGCCCCAGAAGGCGCCGCGCTGTGGGGCTCGCGCGCAGGCGAACCGGCGATCAGAGGCCGCTCACCGTCTTGAGTGTCACCCACTGACCGTTCTTTACCTGATAGACGGTCGATGAGCCGTTTTTCAGCGAGCCGTCCGGATTGAACTCGATGTGGCCGGTGATCCCGTCGAAGCTGATGCTTCGCAGCTTCGGGCGATAGTCGTCGGGCTTGGTCGAATTGGCCGCCTGCATCGCCTTGATGGCGGTCCACGCCGCGTCATAGCCGAACGGCGCGTATGACAGAACATCCTCGCCGAACTTCTGCTTGAAGCGTTCGGCGAACTTCGCGCCTACCGGGGTGCTGTCGAGCGGACGGCCGTATTCCCATGCCATCGCGCCTTCGGACACATCGCCCGCGAGCTTGATGAAGTCGATGTCCTTCACGCCGCCTCCGCCCACGTACTGCGCTTTGATGCCGAGCTGGTTCATTTGCTTCATGATGCCGGCTGCCTGCGGGTTGAGAGCGCCCACGAAAATCAGATCGGGGTTCTTGCCCTTGATCGTCGTGAGCTGCGTCTTGAAGTCCGTGGCATGGTTCGTCGTGTATTCACGATCGATGATGTCGCCGCCGTGCGCCTTGACCGCCTTCACGAACTCGTCGGCTTCGCCCTGGCCGAACGCGGTGCGGTCGTCGATGACGGCTATGCGTTTGGCCTTCGTCGTCGTGACCGCATAGGCGCCCGCCGTGCCCGCGTTTTGCGCGTCGCTGGAGATCACCATGAACATGTTCTTGAAGCCGCGGCCGCTGATGACCGGGTTCGTGGCGGCCGGATCGATGTTCGGCAGGCCCGCCTTTTCGTAGAGATCGGAAGCGGGGATGGTCGTGCCCGAGTTGAAGTGGCCGACAACCCCCGAGACCCCTTCGTCCACCAGCTTTTGCGCGACTTGCACGCCGACGCGGGGGTCCGCCTGATCGTCTTCGGCGATCAGTTGGAACGAGACCGGCTGACCATTGATTTTGACGCCTTGCGACTTGGCGTCGTCGAGCGCCATTTTGACGCCGTTCTGCAGGTCCTTGCCGTAATTGGCGTTAGGTCCCGTGAGCGGCGCGGCAAAACCGATTTTTACGACCGTATCGGCACGAGAGGCGAGCGGTGCAACAGCGAGAAGTGCTCCAACTGCAACTGCGATAGGGGTCAAAGTCTTCACAAAGCGCATGTTGTTTCCTTTGTCGGCGAGCATGATTTCACTGGTATGGCGTGCATGCCGGCTTTCTGATCCGCTTCTCGCGCTGTGCGTGCTTGGAGCGGCGGCCGGTGCACGGCTCTTGTTCGTATCGACTGCGTGTGAGGCACCTCCTGAATAGGCGTGGTATCGATCGAACCGCTGCGCTTGGGACATGCCGCGACGATCGCTGGGAGCGACTATAGGAAGCCAATATCGATACGTCTTGGCCTTTCGCGGCGATTCCTATGCGCATTTCGGCACAGCAGCCCGGAATAGGCAATCAGGAGAAGTACGCGTGCCTGTGCGCCAGGCAACAATCCACTCCGTGGTTTTTTGCCGGGCAGCGGGGCTACGGCACGTTCATCGTCATGCCGGACAAGGTCATGCTCGCAGGTGTCATCGCGTCGGCCGTCAGGCGGTGTGCATGATCGGCGGGGTAGGACCTGTCATTGTCGCGTTCCCGTTCTTCTGGCTACTCGACGCGAAGGTCCCGTCGTCGCACGCCCGGTCGCAGGCACAGGCTAACCACGGGTAACTACTTCGAGATTTCGCTGCTGGCCGCCCTGTGCTTTTGCGGCGAGAAGCTCGACAACGAGCGTATCTACCGGGACCAGGCATCGGTGCTCGTCCAACCCGGTGGACTGAGCAAGCTCGTCGAGATGGGTAAGATCAGCAGTCCTGCGTATCCGCTCGAAGCGTCTCACGCATGAAGATTGCCGCCGGACGCACGCCAGCGAGCCGGCGTCACGCCGATCTGTCGCTTGAAGACCCGCTGGAACGCGGCGTCGGATTGGTAACCCACCGCTTCACCGATCGCGGCAACCGGCGAGCCAGTCTGCAATAGCATGCGACCCGCGAGCGTCATACGGACCTCCGTCAGCACGTCCGTCGCGGAGCGGCCGATGGCCTCCTGAAACTGCCGCACGAACGTGGCTTTCGACATATGGCACAGCGCTGCGAACCGTTCGAGGGTCCAGGCTTCGCCGGGCGTTTCGAACATCGCCGATATCGCCGGTTGCAAACGCGGTTTGCGCGCGAGCGCGAGCAAACCGCGCGGCGCTTGCGCGCCTTCAGTCGCGAAGCGAAGCGTCAGCGCAAAGAGTGCCGCCGACAGGTGATTCACCAGCATTTCGCTGCCCGGACCTGGGTCCAAAGCTTCCTGATTCATCAATTCGATCAGGCGCGCGAGCCGGGGGCGAACCAGAGATTGCCCGGTACCGTTGCCGTCGGCTCGCGCTTTCGATGGCGCGCTACGCACCACCAGTCGACCGGGCAGATGATCGCGCAATAGCTGATCCGGCACCGCGCCCAGCAGAAAGCGGCCGCACAGAAGGTCCGCGGTCTTGCCGGCTCCGTCGTTTTCGACCACGCCCAGCGAAGCATGTTGGCTTGTCGTCGCGGGCTTCGCGGGTTTGCCGCTGCCGTCGTGAATCAGGTGGGCGCCGCCGGCGGGGAAAAGAATGATGTCGCCCGCGACGAGCTTTTCCGGTGGCCCGTGCGCATCCTCCAGGATGGCGTGGCCTGAGAGCAGCACATGGTAGGGGATTTCGCGCACGCCCGCGACGCTCTGATCGATCTTCCAGGGCGCGCCGAAATGACATCGCAACTCGAGTCGCCCAGTGACCGGAATCAGCGAGAGAAGTCGACTTAGCAGATCCATAAATGAGCCGCGTGAGCATGTTTTTGCGTCGTTCGGGAATTCGCTTCGCGACACGCCGCACATACATTAGAGGTCAGCAATGAAGCCGGATTCTACTTGATTGACGTGCGGCGCTCGGCCTGACCTCTCCCAAGGCGGTCACTCTACGGGCCTCGCAAACCGTTTCGAGGTGTGGGATGAGAACAGTAAAGGTCGATGTCGCGGTGATCGGCGCGGGCAGCGCGGGACTGTCGGCGTATCGGACGGCCAGGGCGGCCGGTGCTTCGGTGGTGCTGATCGAAGGTGGCGCTCACGGCACGACGTGTGCCCGCGTGGGCTGCATGCCGTCGAAGCTGCTGATCGCGGCGGCGGAGGCCGCGCATGCCGCGGGGAGAACGGCGCCCTTCGGTGTGCACGTGGACGGCACGGTCCGGGTCGACGGGCGCGAGGTGATGCAGCGAGTCAAGAGCGAGCGCGACCGTTTCGTCGGGTTCGTCGTCGAGGGGGTGCAGAGCATGCCGGAAGCCGACCGTCTGACCGGTTACGCGCGATTCATCGACGATCGCCTGTTGCAAGTCGGCGATCACACCAAGGTCCAGGCGCGCAGCGTGGTCATCGCGACGGGATCGTCGCCGGTGGTGCCGAGCTTGTATCGGGCGCTCGGCGATCGTGTGGTGGTCAACGACGACGTGTTCGCGTGGACCGATCTGCCGCGCCGGGTCGCCGTGATTGGCGCCGGCGTGATCGGCCTCGAACTTGGACAGGCGCTGTCGCGGCTCGGCGTGGACGTGACGGTGATCGGCGCACGCGGAAAAGTGGGTCCGCTGAGCGATCCCGAGATCACGGCCTACGCCGCCAAGGTATTCGGCGAGGCATTGCGCTTCGAATCGCGCGCCGAGGTCGAAGCAGTGTCGCGTGAAGGCGATGAGGTGCATTTGCGCTATCGCACCGCTGCGGGCGAATCCCGCGAAGGCACGTTCGATTATGTGCTCGTGACTGCGGGGCGCAAGCCGAACGTCGGCTCGCTCGGCCTCGAGAACACCTCTCTCGCGCTGGATGACCAAGGCATGCCCCTCTACGATCCGCTGACCTTGCAGGCGGGCGCGCGTCCCGTCTTTATCGCCGGCGACGCCAATGGCGTGTTGCCGTTGCTGCACGAGGCGGCGGATGAAGGCAGGGCCGCCGGCATGAACGCCGCGCGGTTTCCCGACGTGACGCCGCTCGTGCGCCGCGCGCCGATTTCGGTGGTGTTTTCGGATCCGGGCATTGCGATGGTCGGCGCGCGCCATGCCGATCTGGCGCCGGGCGCGTTCGTGACCGGGGAAGTCAGCTTCGAGGACCAGGGCCGCAGTCGCGTGATGCTGCGCAACCGCGGACTGATGCACGTGTACGTCGACAGGGCGAGCCGTCAGTTTGTCGGAGCGGAGTGGATCGGGCCGGACGCGGAGCACATCGCGCATCTTCTGGCGTGGTCGCTGCAAATGAGATTGACCGTCGACGCGATGCTTGAAATGCCCTTCTACCATCCGGTCGTCGAGGAAGGGCTGCGGACTGCGCTGAGATCGGCTGCGCAGAGGCTCGGCGCGCCGCAGCGCCGGCCGGTATAACGGCGGTGCAGCACGCCGCCTCGTGGCTCACCAGGTCGGGCCCATCGACCGTACTGTACGGCGGCAGGTAACCTCCGCGATTGCCCATCGAGGCTTGCCGATCGCCTGCATGAACCCTCCGTCTATCGAAAGCTTTGCGCAGCAGCACCCTGGACTGCTCACCGGCGATTCCGCAACGCTCATGCCAGCGCGCGAGACACCCGCCGCGTCCCCCAGATATTTCTGGCGCCACGAATGCGCGGGGTGCGTTCTTCAAAGAGCGTGGAAATTTTTGCGACTGCAGGCATCAGCCGGCCCAGCGGCCCAAGGGCGAGCAAGTTGCCGAGCGCTGACGCGAACGACCGTTTGGACATAACATCGGCAGACGAGGGGCATTCGCCGTTTCGACGGTGTTTGCCAGCCGCCCGAAAACTGACCTCGAGGAGCCTGGTTTGACGATCGAAGCCGTCTGGTTCTTGATAGTCGGGGCGTTAATGATCTGCATGGCAATCGGCCGGAAGATCATCGAGCGCTTGCCGATGACTGGCGCGATGGTCTACCTCGGTGTCGGCTTCGTGCTCGGGCCAGCATGCGCCGGGTGGCTGAGAATCGACGTGGAGCAGCACGTCGCGCTCTTGCGCACGCTGACCGAGGCAGGTCTCGTCGTTTCGCTTTTCGCGATCGGCATGTATCTGCGGGTTCAGCTTTCCGATCCGCTCTGGCAATTGACTTTGCGCCTGGCCGGTCCGGCAATGCTGATCACCATCGCCATCATGTTCGTCGCGGCGCGCTGGGGCTTGGGGCTAGCCGTCGGCCCAGCGCTGGTCCTGGCGTCCTGTCTGGCACCGACCGACCCAGTGCTCGCCAACGAGTTGCGTGTTGAACACGCGGGCGACGACGAACCGCTTCGCTTCGCCTTGTCATCGGAGGGCGGGATCAACGACGGCGCGGCTTCCCCGATGGTCTACATGGGCCTAGCGCTTTGCGGGGTCGAGAGCCTGGGCAGCGGCAATCCGTGGACGTTTGGTCTGGCGATCGTCTGGGGACTGGCTAGCGCGTTCGTCATCGGATGGGCACTGGGCACAGGCGTCGTGGTCCTCGTGACCTGGCTGCGTACCCGCTATGACCATGCGCTGGGTCTAGAGGGCTTCCTCGCGCTGGGACTTGTCGCGCTCGCTTACGGGGCGACGCTGATCGTTGACGGCTACGCTTTTATTGCGGTGTTCGTCGCCGGCGTCGCACTGCGGCGTCGGGAGATGAAGGCGACCGGCGAGAAGCCGCCGAGCGAGACGCTGAGTTCGGTTCAACGTGGCGATGGGGAAGAAGCCGCCAAAGATCCTGAATTAGCGCACGCCTATATCGCCGAGAAGATGATGGGCTTTTCCGTCGAGGTCGAGCGATTCATCGAGCTGGGGTTGATGGTGATCATTGGCGGCGTCGTGTCGGCGCACTGGCGCGCGTTGCTTCACTGGTCGGCTATCTGGCCCGTTCTCGTTCTTTTCATCGTCGCTCGGCCGGTGGGGAGCAGTCTCTCGCTCATCGGCTCATCGATGGATCGGCACCAACGTGTCCTGTCGGCATGGCTAGGCTTGCGCGGTGTGGGCGCGTTCTACTACCTTCTCTTTACGTTGGAAAAAGCCGGAAGCGCATCGGTCGCCCCACTGATGCCGATCGTCCTTTGCGCGATCGTTCTTTCAGTGATTCTGCACGGAGCCACTGCGACGGTACTGCTTGACCGCTATCTGCGTACAAGATAATTTCACTTTAGCGGTGGAATTTAGAAGCCATCCGACAAGCGTTAGGACGGGAGACTTTCCCGTCGGCGATTGCCGTCGTTGAAACTCGCGGGGCGCTTTGTGTCAGCGGCGACGCAATCAGCACCGGCTGCGATTCATGCATCGATGTGCCGATTCACCTGGTTCAACTGATGAACGGTTGAATCGGCAAGGCGGAAGTTGCCCGAAATGTCGTTGCCCCATATGGTTCACAAACGTTGACAACCTGGTTCGTGTTGCGCTGATAGAGTATGCGCATTCGCGCGAGAGACGACTGCGCTTGATGACTCATCGACGGCCAGCGAGGCCATCGTAGCTTTGAAGAACACACGTAATTCCAACGTCAGCTAGCTTGCAAACTGAATTCGCTAGTCGGGTCTCGCATGCCATTGCCACATAGGTCGACTCGTGGCACCGGCGGGTTGGCTCGCGCCACTTTCCGTTACGGCAATCCCGCTTTCAACGTTGTTCGTCGTGTTTGCGAACCCGGTCGTTGGTCGTTAGTTGTTGCGATGCGTCTTCTTCGACCGTGCGATTCCGATTGCAAAGCGAGCGCGGATGCGGCTGACGAGGGACAGCATTGACTGGTCGTGGCTTGTCTGGAAGGCGACGGTTAGAAGCGCCGGATGATGACCGGCGAGCATTTCATCGGACCAACTGATGGAGGCTGGTATATGCGTATGGAAGCCCTTTTACATTCCGCAGTCGGCGGGGAGTGTCCCGCACGGGACGCGTGGCCGTTTTACTACGACTGCGAACAACAGGCGATGTTAAGTCAGATTCGGGCAGCATGGGGCGAGAGCTGCGTGATTCAGATCGTTGGTGGACGGCTGCGGATTTTCACCGACGACGGGCGGCTTGAACTCTGCAGCAACAGTGAACTGTCGGTCGCAATCGCTGCAAAGTTGCGGGGCAGGGTGAATCCGCGGCGTCAGTAGAGTAGCGCCGCGAGAACACTGGCCTTGCGCATTTAGGGGCTGGGTCCACGAGCGTTGTTTGATCCGCGCTCAGGGCCGCTCAATGAGCGCTGCCAGCGCATCGCTGTAGATCCGCATGTTCTCCTCGTTCTCGCGACCCGGTCCGCGCAGCAGAGCTTACGCCGTGGACAGCCGGTGTCTGCGCAAAGCGTCCGCGAAATGCGTCCAGCACATGCCGGCATGCGCAGAAAACACGCGCGCCAATCAATCTCGCTCGTGCCGGCGCGAACGTGCGCCCGGCCAGCGCCCCGAGGGCAATCGTCCAGCGACGATGCAAACTATGTATTAGGGTAGTCATTGCCGCCGCTCCGGGTGCCCCGCCATCCATCCTCATGACACACCAGCCAACACAAAAAGGCCGGCTACCCCACATGCCGTGATTCGCGGCCAAACCCGGCACGTCGACAAGCCCCGCAGCGCGGCCAATATCAATTCGTGCACCGGCATGAATCGGAGTGAACCGTTTCCGGATGATCGCAAACGTACGCGTGCAGCGGAATGTGTCGTATGCGTTGGCAGACGCTGTCTGACGATGGCCGGGTTAGGCTTTCGTGCCGCCGCGACAATGGGTGCGACCCGGGGGGGCCGATCGGCCAGGCCGTCGAAGCGAGCAGCCGTCTCCATCTTCACTACCGCTCGGCAACTCTTACCACCCGCCAGAAGTTCGGGAGCCCCCCATCCAGGGGGGCTGTGTTGCGGCACGATAACGCTTATCTTAAATTTACGAAGTTCACAAAATATCCGTGGACTACGTATCGAAGGCGCAAGCCTGATCATTTGTCAAATATCAGTCTTGCAGCGGCATCTAGCCCGTCTGACTCGGCTATCGGTATGACTGCGGTCCGAATCGAGCACTCCTTTCTATCGTTTGTCGGGTGCTGCATTCGCCGGGCTGCTGGTTTGGGAACAAAGAGGTTATAGATGAATATTTTGTTGGTTGAAGACGATCCTGCGCAAGCTGCCGCTGTCGAAAGAGCCATGCAGCATTCCGGACACAAAATCAGCAAAGCTGACCATGGGGAGAATGCAATACGTTTTCTCAAGGCTAACGAAGTCGATCTCGTGATGCTGGACTGGCAATTGCCTGGAATGACCGGGCTCGAGCTCCTGTACTGGATACGTGGCAATCAAGGTCGCCAACCCGCAGTGCTGTTTCTGACGAGCAGGGTGCTGGAGGTCGACATTGTGCGTGCGCTGGAGGCGGGCGCGGACGAATATGTCGTCAAGCCGTTCAGGACCGTCGAGTTAGTCGCTCGCGTCGGTGCATTATTGCGCCGAACGAAGCGCCATAAGGCGATCGAAAACACCCTGACGGTTGGGCCGTATGTTCTCGATAGGATGCGGCGCAGCGTAACGCTTCATGGCAACCCGATCGAGTTGACGGCGAAGGAATTTGACGTCGCCGCCCATCTTTTCGCCAACGTCGGGCGAGTGATTTCCCGAGATCTTTTGGCAAAGCTTGCCTGGGGGCGCGAACTGGGCAGTACGTCTCGTACGGTCGATACACATATCTATCGGCTCCGGTGCAAGCTGTCTCTACGTCCGGAGAACGGCGTACGACTGTGCACCGTCTATACGCACGGGTACAGGCTGGACGCGGTCGTTTCGACCCATGCTAAAAACGGAGCGTCGGCGGATCCTGATGCGGATGATTGCCTCGGGCAGACCCCTGCCCTGACGCGGGCGGTCTAAATCGATTCGGTTTGCACGCTCGCTTTCAGGCATTTAACGTTTGTGCCGACCGAATATCAATTGTGAACGGGACCGGCAACGGCATCGTCGCCTTGAAGTAATTACATCAGACGCATGACGTTAAAAGCGCCGGAAAATACCAGCGAACGCACCGTTGGAATGTGAACATCTGAAAACTCGATGGATATTTCATCCATCCAGTTGCGTCGATGCACACTGGCATTGCCCTGGAGCTGTCGCAAACGCTATTATTCGTGACCACCGCAAGTAGCAATTCGCGCAACTAACGATTTAGCGGCCTGGTCGCCGCACAATGGGCACTGACGGTTCCGGCCCAATTCGCTCAATGGGAACCTCTGATGGCACTGCTCCGAAACGCCCGTGAGGCGCGCGCCGACGAGTCTCCTGCGACCAACGTTTCTTTTAATCAGGTTATGAGGACCTTCCGCCATGCGTCGCTCCCCAACGTCTATGCAAATGTTGTGGGCAGTGCCGCTCTTCAAAATCCTGGGACATCACCCAATGGTGTGAATCGGGCATCGGTTTTACCGCTTGCTGATTCAGTACCCATCGCCGAAACAAAGGGTGGCACCACGGCTGAAGATGCGTTTCCTTACAAAAAGGGGCGCCGCCTTTCAGTGTTGACCAACAACAGGGTCCAGCGTATAAATACATGGCCACCCCAGAGACAGCGTCTCAAACGGGTGGTCGTCGGGTGGGCAGGAAAATAATGATCGACGCAAGTTCGGGCAGCACTGATCGCGAGTGGAGTGTATCGCTGATCAAGACCAAGATGGTTTCGCCACGTCTTCCGTCCGGCTGTGTGCAACGCGATCAATTGCTTGGCCGAATCTATGAGTCGCAGCCGTACAGCATAGTGGTTGTGAGCGCGCCTGCGGGTTTCGGGAAGACAACGCTGCTCGCAGGATGGAGCGAAGCGCTGTCGAAGCAGAACCACCCGGTTGCATGGCTCAGTCTTGACGAAGAAGACGATGATCCTCAGCAGTTCGTCGCGTATCTGGTGGCGGCTTTCTCCCAAGCGTCCGAGCACATCGCCTGGCAAGCGCAGAAACTCCTGAACAAGGATGCGATGCCGCCTTTGCGAACAGTCGTTTCAGTGCTGCTCAATGGGATCGCTGCGTATGGCAAAAGCGTCTTCCTGATTCTCGATGACATCGACCGCCTGGCCGATAAATCCGTTCTTGCAATTGCGTCGCGTCTGCTTCGCTATGCCCCGGAAAACCTGCACATTCTGCTCGGCGCGCGCAGTGAGCCTGCGTTGACGCTGGGTCAATTCATAGCACCCGAGAAGCTGATGCGCATCAGCGTCGATGACCTCCGTTTTTCGGTCGACGATGCACAGGCGTTTTTTGATCAGACGGGCACAGTGCCGCTCGACCGAACCAGCGTCAAACTGCTGAACGACGCGACTGAAGGATGGGTGGCGGGCCTGCAGCTGGCTTCTCTCGCGCTGCGACAGGTGGGTGATGCGGCTAAGGTTGCCAACAACCTTGCGGGAACCGGCGCGGGGATAGATCGTTATCTGAACGATACGCTGCTCGCGCATTTGCCGCTACCTATACTGAAATTTCTGCTGTGCACGTCGATTTTTGAACGGTTCTCCCCTGCGTTGTGCGATGCGGTCATGGGCGACGGAAATGGAAGCGGGGAAAAGATTGACTGGCTGGAGCGGCATAACGTCTTTATTCGGCCACTGGATCAGACACAGGAATGGTACCGTTATCACGCACTGATGGCCGACGCGCTGCGGCGGCGTCTTGTCCGTCAGTTACCGCAAAAGATTCCTGTGCTGCATCGTCGCGCATGTCAATGGTTTGCGGGCGCACGTCTTTGGCCCGAGGCCGTCCGACACGCTTTGGCCGCAGGAGAACTTGCGCATGCAGCGCAATGGGCTGAGAACTGCGCGATGGAGATGCTGGAACGCGGTGATCCCTATGCGTTGCAGCATTGGATCGGGAAACTTCCTCCAGATGTCGTAGAGGGGCGCCTACGTTTGCGCCTCGCGAAAGCATGGGCACTCGCGTTCTCGCTCCGAACGGCTCGCGCCGCGGAGGAAATCTCGGCTGTTGCTGATGAGTTTAGTCAGGCGCGTGGAGATGATGGTGACGAAGGCCAGCAAGCTGCATTGGCGGAAATTAACGCGATCAGCGCATTGATCGCCGCCATTACCGACGACAGCGAACGTGCTTTTGAACTCGGGCGTGCCGCGGAGGCCTCAACGGCGCGGGCATTACCGTGGGTCAAGCGTTACGCGCAAACAGCGCAATTTTTCGGCTTGATGTATAAGGGGAGGTTCGAAGAGATACGTCGCATCTGGGAGGTCGCTAGCGCGAAAGCGGAGCTGCGTCAGGAGCTGAACTACTCAGATATGCTTCGAGACGCAATGTACGGCCTTGCTGCACTTGTGCACGGCGAACTGCGGGAAGCAAGGCGGATTTTCGAGGTAACGTATCGGTGTGCCGAAGAAACGTTAGGTCACTCGTCAGCCGGTGCGGCCGCGGCCGCTGGCTGCCTTGCATCGATCTACTACGAGTATAACGAACTGCCGGAAGCGCGGAAAATCATCGCGGATCGTGCGACCATTGCTTTAGAGACGGCAACACTAGGCGCTCTAGTGCGATTTACGCTTTGCGCCGCACGCCTGCTGTGGCGCGACGGGGCGATGGGGCCGGCGCTGGCCATTCTTGAAGACGGTCGACAAGTCGCTATCAATCGGCAGTGGTTACGCCTCAAGTTGGCTTGTGACGCTGAGACGGTAAGACTCCTCATTCACAGCGGTAACGTTAGCAAGGCGAGGCAGATCGCAGATGAACTCAGTGCGAGCATGCCGATGCCATTCGAAGGACGCAGGGGGTCCGCCATGGAAACCTGGACAAGCTACTGTCTCGTCCAGGCCCGTGTTTTGATTGCCGAAGACCTGGCTGACGAAGCCGTGACTTTTCTCGCGCGTTCACTTGATACGCTTACCACGATGGGCTGGCGTCACTCCGAAGCCGTGATTTCCCTGCTGCTTTCGGTAGCGTTCGAACAATGCGGCGCGTTCGAAAAGTCGCTTGCCGCGCTCAAACAAGCGTTGCGTCTTGGGCGGGAAATTGGCCTGATCAACAGCTTCGTGGACGAAGGTCAGCGGGGGCGCGCATTACTGCTCAGATTTCGTCGAGCCTCAACGGACATCCCTAGCGCGGAAATCGCTTATGTCGACACATTGCTGGCGGCTTTCGATGCGCTCGACAATTCGCCGGGTGCATCTCTTGGCACCGTTCGGATGATGACAACGTCATCGGACGTTTTGAGTGCAAGAGAACTCGAGGTCGTTAATTACGTTGCCCGCGGTCTTTCGAATAAGGAAATTGGTCGGTCGTTGAAAGTCGCGCCCGAGACGGTCAAATGGCACTTGAAAAACATCTTCGAAAAGCTCAACGTTAGTTCGCGTACTGAAGCCGTTCAGATCGTTTTCGGCTCGGGATTAGGAGAGGGCCGCGCCGGGATGTAGAGCGGGCGAGGTCGAGCTTCATCGCCCGAAGGAAATTGCGATCCCGGACGGACCGTCGCAAACACGAACTGTGTTAAGCAGGTCGGATGCCACTTGTCTACCGGAAGAATTCGGACACGGCAGCCTTGATCAGTGCGGTCGAGGGTAGCGGCGGCAACCTGGATACACTCACCATCTTACCGGCGACGACACTCCGCAAACGTCGGCGGCGGCAACTTGCCAGCGTTCAACAGGCCGACGGTGCTGCGCTGGCAAGTGGAACACCAGACTACGGAAGTGTGCCAGTCGAGCGCGGCCGCGGAGCTTTTGTTGCCCCGCGCATTCGCCGAAAGCGACCGTTCGGCAAGCGCGAAACCTGCCGTTTCGACCGCAGTAGCACCCCGGAACCTGACCGGCGAACTACCGGCGCAATGCCGTCAAAGCCGACATTCATCAATCGGCGCTCAAATAGCCGTTCCCGCAGGTAGATACCGTGCATTGGCGGATGGGAGTCCCGCCGCAGGCGTGTCCTCGCGATTTTGTATGGTTCTGAAGCAATCATTGTTGATGTTACACTGCGACTCGCCAGAGCCGTCTGCCAAAGGTTTGGTGTTTCGAATTCATCACTGGCTCGAGCCATATCCACGGCTCAAAGCCGATGTCGTACGTGCGGTAGCCAACTATGGGTCTTGATTTAATACCCAGCTGCGTTTTTCAGATTCCTCAGGTTCTTATACCGTGTACTCTCAAACGCAAATCGATCCGGTGGTCAGTTTTCGTAACTCGCAGCGCGAGCAGGTGCGTGGGACAATCATTAACCTCCAGAGAAAGTCTTTGGTGATGGAGGTTTATAACCCATACTCCATCGTGCAGGTCAGCGAGGTGTTGAGCGAACTCAGCGTGCGTATGGGCAGCAAGAACGCGTATCTGGGTAAAGCGGTGGTCGTCAGCCTGGTGAATACCGGGCTCACTGCGGTGGTTTCCGTGGCGCTGATTGACGAGTGGCGCGAGCTTAGCGTACTGTCGAATGAGCCAAGGTCGGTCGGGCGAGAAGCCGAACTCTTCGTCAGCGATTGGGACGCGCGCTTTAGTATCCGGCGCGACTATCAGATCGTCGTCAACGAGATGCGCGCGTTCCTTTCCGAAGTATCGCGCTGGGTTGAACAGGTCGATCTGACCGAGAGCCTGCCAAAGACCGACGGCAAGTTGCGCGAGGATCTGTTCTACGAACTCGCCACACCCATCATGCACAAGGTCAAGTCCTACCTCGTGCGGCTCGAGGATGAGGCCGAACGTGTCGATGCCGAGATTGCGCCCATGCATCGTACCTATGCTCAAGCGGCACTACATCCGTTGCTACTGCGCGCCCCTTTTGTCTACCGGACGTTCACGAAGCCGCTGGGCTATGCCGGCGACTACGAGATGGTCAACCAGATCTTGAGCGATCCGCAACAGGGACCGACCACGTACTTTCAGATCGTCAATACGGCATTCCTCAAGGCGGCCGTGGCGAGCGCACACCGCAACCGGATCATACTGCTGATCGACTTCCTGACGCGTCAGGCCGAGGCGGCGCGCACTGCCGGCAGGCCATTCCGGATACTCAACGTCGGTTGCGGACCGGCATTCGAGATCCAGCGCTTCGTGCGCGAACATCCGCAGCCCGATTTACTGTCGTTCCAGCTGGTCGACTTCAGCGAGGAAACGCTGGCTTTCACTAAGGCCGCAATCGAACGCTCGGCGGCAGAGAAAGGGCACAAGGTCGCGGTGGAAATGGTGCATCAATCGGTGCACGACCTGCTCAAGCGCAAAATCTCACCTAACGCGGCTTTGCGGGAATTCGACGCAGTGTACTGTGCGGGTCTGTTTGACTATCTGTCGGACAAGGTCTGCGCGCGCCTGTTGAGTTATTTCGCCGCGCGTACGCGACCCGGTGGCCGATTGCTGGTCACCAACGTCCATTCTGCGAACCCCGAGAAGTACGGCATGGAGCATTTGCTCGAGTGGTATCTGATCTATCGGAACGAGAGCAGTATGCGCTCGCTGCTGCCCGCGCAGTCCGCCGAACCGAAACTCTACGTCGACGAGACTGGTGTGAACGTGTTCGCCGAAGCCACGATCCTCTGAAACGTCAGCAGACCACTCATTCATGAGCACCAGTCAACTGCACACAGGCTATCAAGCCGAACTGGCGGACTTCCGCATTGCGTTCAGCCGCGGCGGTGCCTATACGGCGATTGTGCTGGTCCTGCTCGGTGTGGGGCTGGACTATGCGCAGTATCCGCAACTGCAGGCATCGTTCGCGGTTGCGCGTGGGCTCGTCTCGGTGCTGATCGGTGGCATCGCGATCGTGCTGGGCAGCACGCTGGGGCGACGCTTGACCCCATGGTTGACGCTGTCGTGGCTGCTGCTACCGCAGGCCATGATTTCGTGGATGATCTGGCAGACCGATGGTGTTCGATCGCCATACTACATGGGTCTGAATCTTGCCATCTTCGCTTCCGGCATCGCATTGCCATTCGGCTTATGGCAGAACCTGGTTTTCGGCGTATTGTCCTGCTGCCTGTACCTGCTGGCCTGCCTGCTGCCTCCCCATGGCGCCGTGCCGTTCGGCACGATGACCGTCAACGCATTGCTCCTTCTTTTCGCCGCTGCTGCGAGTGCTGTTTATACCTTCTTCAACGAGCGGGTGCGCTTCATGCTGTTTCGGCTGAAGGCAGAAGTATCCGAGAAAAATGCCGAGCTCGAGGCGATCAACCGCAAGCTGCTCGATATCAAGGGCCAACTGCTACAGCAGGAAAAAATGGCGGCCGTCGGCACACTTGCAGCGGGCTTGTTGCATGAAGTCAATAACCCGGTGAATTTCTGTCTGATGGCGATCGAGGTCGCGTTGGAGGAACCCGTGGCCAAAACGGAACCGGCGCTGCAGGAATGTCTCGTCGACGCGAGGCAGGGCATGCAGCGGATCCAGCATATCGTTTCGGACCTGAAGACGTTCGCCTACCGCAAGCCCGGCGCGGAGGCAGAAGCGGGGACTCCTTTCCTGTTCGAAAAGGCACTGGATTCGGCAATCCGGCTTATCGCGCATGAATTGCGTGGCGTGTCAGTGACGCGTGAGCTCCCCGCGGATACGCTGGTCCAAGGCGACGAAGCCGCCATCATCGGCGTGTTGATCAACCTGCTCTCCAATTCGGTGCTCGCCATGCGCAATGCGGGCACGTCCGGGCCGGCGATCCACATCTCGGTGAAGTGGACGGGGCAACGGCTGCACGTCGCGGTGCGGGACAATGGGCCGGGCATTGCGGACGAGCATCTTGCGCGCGTGTTCGAGCCGTTCTTTACCACTCGTGACGTAGGGCAAGGCTTAGGGCTGGGCCTGTCGATCAGTTATGCCGTCATCGAGCGCCATGGCGGCCTGCTGTACGCCGAGAGTCAACTGGGTAGCTGGGCGTCGTTCAGCTTCGATCTGTCGCGCGCGCCGTGAGAAAGCAATGAACGACCTCAGGCCGACGCAGCCCGCGATTCTCTACGTCGACGACGAAGAACTGGCCCGCAAATATTTCGGTCGCGCCGTCGGTGGGGACTATGAGGTCCTGCTCGCTCAAAGCAGTGACGAGGCGATGGCGATGCTGCAACAGCATGGCGATCGCCTTGCCGTGCTGGTCACCGATTTCCGTATGCCGGGCCGCGATGGTGGTGAGCTGCTGCGGCAAGTAGCGCAGCAATTTCCGCACATCGTTCGCATTCTCGTCACTGCTTACGCAGACGTCGACGTGTTGCTGCAGATGGTGAATAACGGCGACGTGTACAGCATCCTCGAAAAGCCGCTAAGGCCGGCCTCCGTGCGCGAGACGCTGAGAATGGCGATCGAGCGCCATCGCGGACCGGGCTTGCAGAATCAGCGGCTGATGGCAAAAGATGCGGCGTTAGCCTCTGAGACGCACGAACTGAACGCGCCGTCCGCTGCGACCGGTGTGAACGCGAGCAGCATTGAAAATCGCGGCGACGTGCAGCAGGATTCGCCGTTGCTGGCCACGGCAGCCGGCGAGTCGCTGCGTGAGCGCGCGCAGCACTGCATGGCGGCGGCCTCTGCCTTCTGGCGATCGGTCCACAATGGGCAGCGGAAAATGGCCGGGGGTGATGCTCAGAGCGAGATCACCGCGCACGCACTGATCTCCGCTTTCCTCGAGACCTATCCGTTCACGACGGCACAGCGGTCCTGGGTACACACCGAGATCATTGGCGACTTTCCTGTCGTCGTGCAACCCGATTGCGTGGCGCTCGTGCTCTCCTGCCTCTTGTCCAACTCGCTACGCGCGCTTGCTGATGTGCGCGCTGCGTCGGTGCGATTTACCGTGATAGCGGAACCCAACCCCCGCATCCGCATCTGCGACAACGGCCCGGGAATTCCGCCTGAGATGAAGGCCCGCCTGTTGACGGACCCGTTGACAACCGACGCTCAATCCGGCGTGAGCGGCTCGGGCCTGATTCTATGCAAGCGCGTCATGCAGTCCTGGGGCGGCGGCCTCGAAATCGAGTCGGACTCGGGGGTTGGCACGACTGTCATGCTGCATTTCCCCCATATCAAAGGTTAAACGCACAGGAGTTGCTGATGAACGAAGCGAAAGCCACACATGAGTCGTCGGCGGCGATCATCTTCGTCGATGACGAGGCCACGGCCGTGAAGTACTTCCAGCGTGCCATCGGAAGCCTTGCGCCGGTCCTGACTGGCGGCTCGGTGGAAGAGGGCAAGGCGCTCCTGGACGCACACGGTGATAAGGTGGGCGTCCTCGTCTCCGATCAGCGCATGCCCGGGGAGTTCGGCAACGAATTGCTCCGCTATGCAAGCGAGCGATACCCGCATGTCGTGCGGATATTGACCACCGCCTATTCGGAGATCGACCAGACCGTCGCTGCCGTCAACCTCGGTCATATCCACCGTTACATCAAAAAGCCGTGGGACATTGCAGCGTTGCGAATGGAACTGAAACAGGCGCTCGAGCTGGCCGATCTGCGCAAGGAGCGGGACCAGTTGCTGCGTGAGAAACTGGGCGTGCTGCAAAAGCAGACGCTCGCCACGCGGATCGGCCTGATCGGCACGCTGGCCGGCACTCTGACTGCGCCCGAGCGTTTCCAGCCGGTCGAAACGTACCTGGCCGCAGCCCTACTCGCCGATGTGCAAAACTCGGAGCCAGACTGGCTGTTGCTCGACTACTCGGATCTTGTCGCGGCTGAAAGCAGCCGGGGCGCAATGTTCGGCAATATGGTGGCGGCGAAGCTTGCAGAACTGCGTAACCGACATGTAGGTTCTGGCGACGCGGTGGCGGCGATGGCGCAGACATTAGAGGAAGGCGGCATCAAGGTCCGGCGCGAAGCCGATGCGCTGATTTGGGACGAGCTTGCCGTACTCGCTGAATTCCTGGGCAATCCGTCTAGCGAGGCCGTGTCGACCCGGCACGCCGTATGGTTGGCAAGCCTGCTTTGGCTGGACACGAACGACTTCGCGCTGGAACCGGTCCGTGAGGGTAATGCCATCGCATTCCGGCCCACTCAATATAGAACGGTGTTCCCCGCTGATCGCCTCGCGACATGGATCGAGCAGTTTTGAGCGCCGCAGCGCAAAAAGTGGCGTTGTTCGTCCATGCGGACGCAACGCTGGGACACAGCGCAAGCTGAATACCTTACCGACCTCGCGCCGCAGCCAGTCCACGCACTGCCGGTTGCCGTGACCGCAGGCAGCACGCCTGATCCCGCTGTCATTCTTTGGTCGTTTTCTTTTGTTCGGGCTGCGGCTCGCTGCCTCGCTGAGTGGGCGCCCGGGTGCACGCATCTGGTGGCGTCACGGAGGTGACGTCGTCGCAGCAGCAGGCATACACCGGAAACCCGTATGCATTCGTGCGGATGATGGTCGTTGGTCCGTGCAGCGGACACACCGCGTTCGCGTTCATGTCGCCTCCCGAAACTCATGCGCTACCGCTTATATCGTACACGGGCGGAGTCCGTTCGGCTGGAGTGAAACGCTGGTTCAACAGATAGAGACGACGGAAAGACTTGGCGGTACGTTCGACCGGATCTGCTCAATATCAACGCGGTGCCACCGTCGGCCACGCCAGGCAAGTTGCTTCTGCTTCTGCTTTTGCTCTGCCTTCGGTTCGTTGGCGATCTCTCGGCGCGACGAAGTCTGAAGCGCGTCCGCTCACTGGCCTTTGCAACCTCGAAAAGCTCCCTACTGAGGGGCGACCCGCCCCGACAAAGCGCAACTAACGGTCAACCACAAGCGCCTACGCCTCAACCTCAAATCAGCTTTCCATACCGCCTGCGGTGCAATCGCAATGGCTTCTTTGCCAGCGGCCAGTCGCCGACGCCGCCCTTCGAAGGACCGACTCGCTCATGAAGAACTAAACGTTATTTTCGGCGTAAGTCCGGGCCGGCATTGAACGTCAAGCTGCATCGTCAGGCACGGTACTGAGCCTATCCGGGACCCGTTAGGCGTTTACACCGATATCCGAGCAGGTATGTCAAACAGCCAAACTTTCATTGGTAGGTTATCGGCCCGGTCCTTAAACTGCACGCAAATCTGGCGACGGGGATATTCTCGTGGGCAAGCCCGGCGCAGCCGTGCTGCGCCACGTGCACTAATTGGAGTAAAGAAAGGCATGACGACGCAACTGACGGGAGAACTGCTGATCGCGGGCTCGACGAGGCGCGGCGCGGGCGCGCCGTTCCAGGCGCTGGACGCCGCGACGAACGAGCCCATCGCGCAGCCGGTTTTCCATAGTGCAACGACCGCGGATGTCGATGCGGCCTGCGAACTCGCGGACGAAGCGTTCGACCTGTATCGCGCACTGCCCACCGAAAAGCGCGCGCAATTCCTCGACGACTGCGCAGCACGCATCGAAGCATTGGGCGATCCACTGATCGAACGCGCGATGCGCGAAAGCGGCCTGCCGCGCGCGCGGCTCGAAGGCGAGCGCGCCCGCACCGCTCATCAACTGCGCATGTTCGCGACGCTGGTGCGCAGCGGCGACGCGCTCGACGCGCGCATCGAGCCTGCGCTGCCCGAGCGCCAGCCGCCGCGCACCGAGCTGCGCTTCTGGCGCATCGGCGTGGGCCCCGTCGCGGTGTTCGGCGCGAGCAATTTTCCTCTGGCATTTTCGGTGGCCGGCGGCGATACGGCCTCGGCGCTAGCCGCGGGCTGTCCCGTCGTCGTGAAGGCACATCCCGCGCATCCGGGCACATCCGAACTCGTCGCGCGCGCGATTCAGGAGGCCGTCGCGGCAGCCGGGTTGCCTGCGGGTGTCTTCGCGCTTCTGTTCGACGCAGGCCACCGAGTCGGCAGCGCGCTGGTACAGCATCCGGCGATCCGCGCGGTGGGCTTCACCGGTTCGCGCGCGGGCGGCCTCGCGCTCGTGCGGCTTGCCGCAGCGCGTGCCGAACCCATCCCGGTCTACGCAGAAATGAGCAGCGTGAATCCGAATCTGCTGTTGCCCGGCGCGCTAGCCGCGCGCGGCGAAACGCTCGCGCGCGAATTCGTCGCGTCCGCGACGCTCGGTTGCGGCCAGTTCTGCACGAATCCGGGCTTGATGGTTGGCCTTGCGGGCGCAGCGTTAGACGCCTTCGCCGCACAAGCCGCGCGCGAATTCAGCGCCGCGCCTGCTGGCGTAATGCTCTCGGCAGGCATTCTGCGCGCATATGAGCACGGCATCGAGCGTCTCATGGCTGTTGCCCGACGCGCTGCGCGACGGCAATCCGCTGAACGTCAGGCGCCGCTTTGCGGGCAAACCCGAAACGCCGCGCGCACTGTAACGCCGCGCCGCAGGCCGACACAACTGCCTGTCGTGAATCGCGCCGGCTCGGCAAACATTTGACGGAGAAACACCATGAAGTCGACTTTCACGCTGGCCGTTGCCGGCATCGGCAAGATCGCGCGCGACCAGCATCTGCCTGCTATCGCGGCGAACCCGGGCTTCGCACTGGTCGCGTGCGCGAGCCGCAGCGCGCAGGTAGAGCACGTGCGCAACTACCCGGACCTCGATGCGCTGCTCGCGGCCGAGACCGATCTCGACGCCGTTTCACTGTGCACACCGCCGCAGGTTCGCTACGCGCAGGCCCGCGCGGCGCTGGAAGCCGGCAAGCATGTGATGCTCGAAAAACCCCCTGGGGCGAGCGTGAGCGAGGTCGAAGCTTTGCGGGTGCTGGCGCGCGAGCGGGGATGCACGCTCTTTGCCACGTGGCACTCGCGCTATGCAAGTGCCGTGGAGCCGGCGCGCGCCTGGCTTCGGGAACGCACGATCCGCTCCGTGCACGTGCGCTGGAAGGAGGACGTGCGGCGCTGGCATCCGGGCCAGCAATGGATCTGGGAGCCGGGCGGCCTTGGCGTATTCGATCCGGGCATCAATGCGCTGTCGATCGTCACGCACATTATGCCGCGCGAAATCATGCTGCGGGGCGCACAACTGTTAGTGCCACGCGATGCGTCGACGCCCATAGCGGCCGAACTCGATTGCGTCGACACAGAAGGCGTAACTCTGCGCGCCGAGTTCGACTGGCGCCACGGTCCGGTCGAACAATGGGAGATCGACGTCGAAACCGCCGATGGTTTGCTGTCGATCGCGGAAGGCGGCAAACGTCTTTCGATTGCAGGCGAACCCGTCGTGCTGGAAAGTGAGCGTGAATATCCGGCGCTCTACGAACGCTTTCACGGATTGATTGCGCATGGCGCGCACGACGTGGACGTGCGCCCGTTGCGCCTCGTCGCCGATGCGTTCCTGCTCGGACGGCATGTCGAAGTCGAGGCGTTCGGTCGGTAGGCGCTGACGCCGCAAACCAAAAACGAGCGTCACCGCAATACCTACGCAACGGTTCAGTACAACGAAGCAGTACGCATCCATTGGTTCCAAGCTGGGTGTTCGTCGCGCCCAGCGAGAGTTCGCTCCGGTTTTGGCTGGCGTCGCGGATCGCCCGCTCGTGTTTATTCACAACAAGAACTTACCGCAGTAGGACAGGCGCGGTGAACGATTCTGGCCGAGCCGCACAGGATCTGCCAGGTCGCTACATAACGGGGCGTGCATGTTCAAAGGTTTGACTATCCGTGCGGGTATGACGCTCGTGATCGCAGGGTTCGTCATCATCCTCGCCGTCGGGAGCGTTGCAGGCATCGTGGCGTTGAAACTGGGCAATGACGCCCTGCGTGAAATGTACGAAACAGATACGAGTGCTTTGGTCGCGCTCAAGACCAGCGATGCACTGCTTCAGCGCGCACGTGTCTCGCTCAACAGCTACCATGCGTTGTACGGCTTAGTGGATCCCGAACCCGCGCTGCTGGATGCAGCACGCCTGGACATTCGCGACTCCGATCGCCAGTTCGCCAGTTTTCTTTCGCTGCAGTCGCAATACACGCAATCACCGGCCGCCACGCAGTTGAAGAAACAACGTCGTACAGTCCTCGACAACGCGGTGCTGCCGGGACTCGAGGCGTTCGAGCACATGAACTTCGGGCGCTTCAAGGAACTGCAGGGCAAAGAAACGCAGAACCCACGCTTCGACTCCCTTCAACACCCAGATGAGGGAACCCCGCGACTTCTTCGTGGCGAGGTTCCGCCTGCGGCCTTGCCAATAACTTTGGTGTGGGGTACCTCGGAGGGGAGAGGTCAAACTGCACAGGCGGGCCACCAGCCACATTTCGCGTAACGGGATATCGCAAAGACCCGGGAACGAGAGACTAGACTCTCTCTGACGGCCTGAAGAAGCTCAGGTTCTCAGTATCGCAATGGAGGCATGTCGTGGAAAACACCGTCATCTTTCAATCTCTGGTTACCTCATTGCCAAGCTGACGATGGCTGCCCTTCAGGCGGCACCGTCATCTGCTGACCCGGCATGAGACCCGCAAAAGCCCAACACTACGCCTGGTCAATACGACGTCAATTCAACGCGTGATACAAATCGCTTTGAAGGAGGTAGCATGGCAAGTCTTTCCTGAACGTTTGTTCAACCGATAGCAACAACTGGCATCACCGAACGGTCAGTGGTACTGAATCGAGCCTGAGTCGTCACTGTAACCATCATTCAAAAAACTGTTTGTTCTAGAAACGCCTCAGCAAAAGGAAGTTGAATACCCAGACCGAACAACCGAATATTGATTGACCCGGAGCGTATCATGGAAATAAAAAATAACGGTTCTGTGACTCAAAATTACGCCTGTGCCGACTCCAATGACGACAAGGCGAAAAAGCCTTCCCCGCAACCCGCGCGCAGCCAACGAAGTCTATCTGTTTCTCCCAAGCCTGATATCCCTGCAAAACAGCAACAATTAACGATGCGAGACACGTCCGCGAACCAAAGTGCCCAATCGCCCGACAGGCTGGGTACAGCACAGAAACTTTCCTATCTATCGCCCGGCGCGAACGCTTCCCCCTTTCCTGGAGCTCGCAATACCACTGGAGAGAATGGTGCCCAAAACAGGATGATTCCTTTATTCACCTTTTCAGATCGGGACAAGCCGGGTTTGCAGGGTTCTCTTCATCCGCAGCCGCCGGGGGCCGATAAACCCGCATTCCTGAATACCAGCATTGTTTCCCGTAACAGGAGAGAGGCCGATACAACTGTTCCTTCACTCACACATAGCATTGAGCCCGGCAGCATCGATCATGCCCATCCCCCACTCAATCAGACCAACGAAACATCTGTCGCCAGCGGAAATACCCAGACATTCACGATCTTTGGGACGAACGAGGTATTGCAACCCAGTTCGAGCTACTCTTTGCCCCAACGCGAAAAGCGGGTAGAGGACTATACCCGACGCGTGAAGACACGGATTGCCGAGATAGAAAGCGGCAGCGAAGCGCAAAGAAACGTCAATTTCCTGAACGCTCGCGCTTTCTTGACACCCTTGGGTTATTTCAGCGGCGGCTTGATGGCTGCCGGCTACGATCCTCACGAAAGAATTACAGTAGCATTTCCTCACTTCGTCCACCCTCCGGGAGGATTCAAACATCAGGATCGGGTTGATGAACGCACCTACGAGGCATGGGAAATCGCCGCAGGGGTTCTCGAACACGACAGGCCAGAAAAGGGCGGCATACTCGCTTCCTCAGACACGAAAATCGCCGCAGCAGACCACGCCAGGATCAAGGACCTGGAATCCCTTGGCACCAAGCTGCAGGCTCACTGGGAGCAGGATGTCTCTGAACCCATGCGGGGCTATCAAGTGTTGGCGATACGCTCCGGAAAAGCGGATGCGTATGCTGTTCGGGCAACGCTGCAAGGCCTGCAGTCCGACCGGGCCGCTTTCAAACAATTGAGCCCCGAAGGCCAACAGGCCATAAGTCGAACGCTGGACAAAAATGGGCAAGTCATTATTCCCAACGTATACGGCTATCCGTTGGCAGGGCATGCATTTATCCCTTACAAGCCGTATGAAGGCAATGACGAGAATCGTCCCAATCAAGGCTTGATGATGGATCTGAATCGAGGCAGCGTCAGTGAAATCCATGGGGACGACGACTTTGCATGGTGGGCTAAAAACAACCGTGGCAACCTGCTTCAGAGTTTCAATGATAGCGACAGGCAGGGAGGCAGGGATGCGCATTGGCCTAAAGCGGACGAGGCTCTCGACAAACTGATTGCGGGGAACGAAGCCACTTACTATGGATATAAGAATCTGGTCTCCGACCAAAGAATTCCTGTCCGGGAATTATTTAATTACACTCGATCGCGAGGCGGCGATTATCAGCTGAAGTATGGCAATTTAACAGCAGGTGCCGGCGACAACGATGAGACTGGCATTGCATCCCAATATCAGGTTGTGAATGCCAATAACGCCAGATGGGCAGATCAAACAGAGGTATTCGGCGCTGCACAGCGAAACTGGAAATCGGCAAAGGAGTTTTGGGGTAACACATTCAGCTACCTACCCATTGTCGGCGGCGTTGGCGGTCTTGTCTTCGGAGTTCATGACGGCCTCCATGGCCTGACAGAGCAAGATCGCGTTGGCGGCAATGCAGGAGCGATCATATCGGGCTTGAACGTGGTGCACGACTTGGCCCCCGGCCTGGCGGAATCAACGTTTGGCAAATCGCCTTCCGTATTCAATTCATCCAGTATCCGTGATACAGAATGGAAACTTAATCCGGGAACGAGTGAATTCAAATTTACACCACCACAGCGTGTCAATGGGCAGGTCGGCTATCCTTTGGGACCAATAGAACCCCCCAGAATTCCTGGCCCGGGTGGAACAGAAATGAACGTCCCTAACGCTGGGAATCGGTCACCACAGCCCGGACCGTCAGGTATCAAGAGGCCTGCGCCGTCTGGAGATAATGCATCCGGGCCCGTCGATGCAACAGAGGCGTCACCGCGTACTAAAATATCCCGTCCAGACAACATTCCTGGTACTACAGCCAGCTCCAGCAACAGTTCAATTTCGAAGGCCGGTCCATCGAGCCAGAGCCAGGGGAACGCGAAGAAGTACAGTCCCGTCACTGCCGACCACATCAATAAGTGGTGCGATATGCCGCAGGCGGAGCGCGATAAAATTGGCATGGCGGAATTTGCCCGCCGTAACAATCTCAGTTCAGGTAGCTGGGTGGGCGCCGTTACTGCCAACGGAAAGATCAGAGCGCGAGGGCAGGCAATTCGGGACTGCGACCATGCCACCCGAGCCCACTACAGTCCCATCACCACCGAACTCATCAATGAGTGGCGCACTATGCCGCAGGCGGAGCGCGATAAAATTGGCAGGGTGGAATTCGCCCGCGATCGCAATCTCAGTTTAGAAAGCTGGCAGCGCTCTGTTAATGCCGATGGGACGGTCAAACCGCGAGGGCAGGCAATTCTGGACCGTGACCGTGCAACCCGAGCCCAATACAGTCCCGTCACCGCCGAACTCATCAATGATTGGTGCGCTATGCCGCAGGCGGAGCGCAATAAAATTGGCAGCTCACAATTCGCCCGCGATCACAATCTCAGTTTAGCTAGCTGGCAGCACGCTGTTAATGCCGATGGGACGGTCAGACCAGGAGGGCAGGCCACTCTGGACCGAGCCACCGGAGTCCAACACCGTCGCCCCACCGCCGACCTCATCAAAAAGTGGCACGATATGCCACAGGCGGAGCGCGGTAAAACTGGCATGGCGAAATTCGCCCGAGATAACAATCTGAGTTTCAATACCTGGAGGAGCAGCGTGGGTGCGGATGGGACGATCAGACCACAAGGGCAGGCCATTCTGGACCGTACCACCGGAGCCCAATACGGTCCCGTCACCGCCGACCTCATCAATAAGTGGTGCGCTATGCCACAGGCGGAGCGCGATAAAATTGGCATGGCCAGGTTCGCCAGTGATAACAGTGTCCGGTTCATTAGCTGGCGGAACGCCGTTGCTGCCGATGGGACGATCAGACAGTATGGACAGCTAGTTCTGAATCGTAAGCTTAAAGAAGGACCCTCTGTGGGTGAAAATATCACCATAAAAACAGAGCCTTATGATCCCGGATTCATTCGCCACGAAATTGATGACAACGGCCCGATACTTAGGAGTCCGGCCGATCCAGCGCGCAGTGTACTTCAAGAGGCTGAGGGGCCGATCGACCGTATTGCGGTGACCAACTGGGCCGATTTGCGTGAAGAATTTGCAAATCTTCCAGCGTCCGAACAGAAGCGGGTAAAACAGGAGATAGTCCGGGAGGTGCATGAGTGGCTGAGGAGCGAAGGCAATCATAAGGGTAAGTTTGAGGACCTGATTGATTTGCGCATTCCTTTGGATGATGGCCCAAACAGGGGCATGTCGGCTTACGCCAGGCGCGATATCAGGCAATTCGAGGTAATAGGTCCCTATGCCGGTGTACTGCACGATACCGACGCGTCGTTGGCAGCGGAGATGGCTAAACTGGGCGATGAGCGTGTGCTGACGTATCTGTGGTCGACAAATTCGGGCCGGCGGTCTGTGAGTGGGTTTACGCATGGCAATACGTTGAGTCTGATCAACACAAGCCAGCTGCCAGGCGCGTCCGCGGAGGCGTCCCTGGCGAAGAACAACCTGGGGGCAATCAGGGTGGGGAAAAATCTGACCTTTTATGTCGCTCTCAAGGAAATCAGGGCGGGAGATGAGCTCTTGGTGAACTATGGGGACGAGTACAACCCGAGTGGCTCCTGGCGAGCGGCAGACGAACCTGTTTCCGAAGGGTCGAGGTCCGGAGACGAACCTCACGCAGATTGAACGAGATCAAGAGGAAATAGAGCAGATGAGGGCTTGACTGGCCGACTTAGCCTGACAGCTTGCCAATCACATGCGACATGCGATGCGAACAGTTCAACCCTCATCCTTGCCTGCCGCTTCTTCACTGTCCAGCGCCTCGACCATTTCCTGCGCGGCACGCTGAAGGTGCGGCACGAAGCGCCGGTTTGCTTCCGCGAGGGTCACGGCTCGAGAAAGAAACACTACATTCAGGCTTGCGAGTACGCGTTCGTGCGAGACGATCGCGACCGCGACCGCACCGATCTTGCTCTGAGCGGCCCAATCGCCATGGTTGGAGCCGAAGCCATCCGCTCGGACACGGCGCACCAGCCTTTTAACCAGCGCATCGTTTGACGCAATCGCTTTTTGCTCTTCGCCGCCAGCACCCGAGCGCAGCAGATCGAGAATGTCCTCTCGCTCACCGTCAGGGCACATCGCAAAGTAGGCCCGCCCCGCTGCTGTCAGCAGAATGGGCAAGCGCCGCCCCACCATGGAGCGGTGAAACGACAGCGGACTGAAGCGGTGCGTGGTCTCACGGATGATCATCGCGTCGCCATCCGGCGTGGTCAGATCCGAAGGCCATGCCACGCGCTGCAAAAGCCGCCCCATGACGGGCGGTGCGATGGTTGCGATTCGTTCGCTGTCGGTAAAGCCCTCGCTCAATGACCGAACCTGAAGCGTCAGACGAAAGCTGTCGTCCGACGCACTGCGTCGCACGAACCCTTCCTCCATCAACGTTTCGAGCAGCCGTCGCACGGTGGTTCGATGCAGCCCCGTCATCTCGCTGATCTGCTGGCTGCTGGCACGGCCACTCTCCATCTCATTGAGCGCCCGAAGCACTTGCAGGCCGCGTGCGAGTCCTCGCACATTCGTGTACTTGGCCATGAAAACCTTAGTCGAATCAGACATGTGCATTCTATGCACATTTTTCACAAAATGTTGAGCCGTGGCTTTCGCGGCCATAGACTGCCTGCAAATCAAACGATTCAAGGAGACGCGAACCATGCTCGCACCTATCAATCCGTCGGCCGCTAGCGAAGAGAGCGAGTCGGTGTCTGCTGACGTTGCGATTATCGGCGCGGGACCCGTCGGCCTGATGATCGCCAATTATCTGGGCTTGCAGCGCGTGCGCGTCGTCCTCGTCGAGAAACTCGACGAGATCATCGACTACCCGCGAGCCATCGGCCTCGACGATGAAGCGTTGCGCGTATTCCAGTCCGTCGGGCTCGTCGACGCGCTGTTGCCGCATACCACCCCCGACCACTGGATGCGTTTCGTCACGCACACCGGCCACTGCTTCGCCTCGATCGAACCGCGCACCGACGAGTTCGGCTGGTCGCGCCGCAATGCGTTCATTCAACCGCTTGCGGATCGTGTGTTGTACGAAGGGCTGCGCCGTTTCCCGCATGTCGACGTGCTGTTCGGTCACAGCCTGACTTCATTGACGCAAGACCCGTCGGGGGTGACGATCGAAGCCGAACGCGCGAGAGGCGGCCTGCGAACGATTCGCGCGAAGTACGTGGTCGGCGCGGATGGCGGCAACAGTCTGGTTCGCCGCATGCTCGACGTGCCGTTCGAAGGGCGCACGAAGCCGAATCAATGGATCGTGGTGGACGTGCGCAACGACCCGGTCGGCTCGCCGCACGTCTACCTGCATTGCGATCCGAAACGGCCTTATGTATCGGCCGCTTTGCCGCACGGTATCCGTCGCTTCGAGTTCATGGTGATGCCTGGCGAAACCGAAGAGGAACTGTCGAAGCCGGAGAACATGGCCGCGCTGATCCGCAAGGCAGAGGCCGATCCCGGCAAGGTCGACTACATCCGCAAACGCGTTTATACCCACAACGCGCGCCTTGCCAGCACGTTTCGCATGGACCGCGTGCTGCTTGCGGGCGACGCCGCGCACATCATGCCGGTCTGGCAAGGGCAGGGTTACAACAGCGGCATTCGCGATGCAAGCAACCTCGGCTGGAAGCTGGCGATGGTGGTCAAGGGACTCGCGGCCGACGCGCTGCTCGACACATACACGGCTGAACGCCGCGCGCATGCCCGGTCGATGATCCATCTGTCGGAAGTGGCGGGCGATATTTTCGCGCCGACGAGCCGTTTCGGGATCAGGTTCCGCGACGCTTTCGTGCGGACGTTCAACCTGTTTCCGGCAGTCAAACGCTACTTCGTCGAAATGCGTTTCAAGCCGATGCCGCGCTATGAGTCCGGCGTGGTGCTGCTCCCCGAACGCAAACACCAACATGGCGTGCTGGCGCGCGTGCTCGAACGATCCGGTCACTCGGCGCCCGGACGCCTGCTCGGACTGATGAGCGAAAAGCGCGAGTCGCTTCTGGGCCGGCTCGTGTACGGCCGCGATCCGCTGTGTCACTCGCTGGTGGGCCGCATGTTCATCCAGCCACGGGTGCGCACGGTGGAGGGCAACGTGGTGCGCCTCGACGATGTGTTGGGAAATCGCTTCGCCATCATCGGCTGGGGTTCTAATCCGACGTTCGGCCTGACGCCTGCAGCGCGTGAAATCTGGCAGCGGCTGGGCGGCTGTTTCGTGCTCGCCAAACCCGACACGCAACTGGGTTATCACGATGATGTGCCCGATGGCGTGATCGCCCTCGGCGACGTGAACGGTCGCATGAAAGAGTGGTTTGCGCGCGTGCCCGAATCTGTCGTGCTGTTGCGTCCGGATCGGTTTGTTGCGGGCATGTGTACACCGCAGCAGGTGTCCGCGTGTATCGGCGAGCTCGCCGGAAAACTGTCGTTGGTGACTGCCGACGCCACTGCCGTATGCGAAAGCGGCGTTGCAGCAGCGGCGGGAGCCTGATATGGCGATGCTGCTCGAATGTCTGTCGCACACGCCGCTTACCGGCTACTACGACCCCGCACCGCAGATCGTCGCGGAAGTGGAGCGCATCCAGGCGGCGGCGCGTGCGCGGGTCGTGGCCTTCGATCCCGAACTCGTCGTAGTGTTCGCTCCGGACCACTACAACGGCTTTTTCTACGACGTGATGCCGCCGTTCTGTATCGGCGCGTCGGCGAGCGCGATTGGCGACTTCAAAAGCCTGGCCGGTCCGCTCGCTGTGCCCGCCGATACCGCGCTGGAACTTGCCGAGTGCGTGCTGGCTAGCGACGTCGACGTTGCGCTGTCCTACCGGATGCAGGTCGATCACGGTTGCGCACAGGCACTGGAGATTCTCACGGGCGGCCTCGATCGTTATCCGGTTGTGCCGATCTTCATCAATTCAGTCGCTGCGCCAATGGCCTCGTGCCGCCGCGCGCGGCTGCTCGGCGATGCAGTGGGACGCGCGCTCGCGCGCTCGAACAAACGCGTGCTCGTCATCGGCTCGGGCGGCATCTCGCATGAGCCGCCGGTCCCGGAACTCGCGGGCGCGAGCGAGGAAGTCGCGGAGCGCCTCATTGCCGGCCGCAATCCTTCCGCCGAATCGAGGGCGGCGCGGCAGGCGCGCACGGTGGCCGCCGCGCGCGCATTCACCGCGGGCGACAGCCCTTTGCATGCGCTCAATCCAGAGTGGGACCGTGCCTTCCTGAAGCTGCTCGAGGAGGGCGAGCTGACCGCGCTCGACGGCCTCACCGACAACGCCATTACGCGCGAGGCCGGCAAGTCCGCTCACGAGATCCGCACCTGGGTCGCGGCCTTCGGTGCGCTGAACGCGTTCGGGCCGTATCGCGCGACGCTCGACTATTACCGGCCGATTCCCGAGTGGATCGCGGGCTTCGGCGCGATGCACGCGTCGCCCGTTGCCGGAACCGTCCAACTGAATCGGGGAACACACCATGAATGATCGAAGCTACGTCGAAGCACTGGCGCTGCGCTTGCGCGAATCCGAACTCACGCGTCGAACCGTCGCGCCGCTGCGCGATGACGCTGGCCTCGCGCAAGCCGCGAACGCCGCAAAGGCGGCCGAGCTTGCCTATGCCGTGCAGCAAGTCAACGTCGACGCGCGGGTGGCGGCGGGCGAGCGCATCGTCGGGCGCAAGATTGGGCTGACCTCGCCTGCGGTGCAACGCCAGCTCGGCGTCGATCAGCCGGATTTCGGCGCGCTGTTCGCGTCGATGGCATACGGCGACAACCAGCCCATTGCGCTCGGCGAATTGATTCAGCCGAAAGTAGAAGCGGAAATCGCGCTGGTGCTCGAACACGATCTCACCCACGAAAAACATACTTACGCCGACCTGATCCGCGCGACGGCCTATGCAGTGGCATCCATCGAAGTCGTGGATAGCCGTATCGAAGGCTGGAATATCCGCTTCGTCGACACCGTCGCCGATAACGCATCCAGTGCGCGCTTCGTACTTGGCAGCCGTCCGGTGCTGCTGCGCGACATCGATCTGGCCGCCTGCACGATGACGCTGTCGAATGAAACCGAGGTGCTGTCGCGCGGCAACGGTTTCGCGTGCCTTGGCAATCCGCTGAACGCCGCCGCGTGGCTCGCGGACCGGATGGTCCGGCTCGGCACACCGCTGCGAGCCGGCGACGTGCTGATGACCGGCGCCCTCGGTCCAATGGTCGCGGTGACTCAGCCGGGCACCTTCGGCGCGCAGATCGACGGCCTCGGCAGCGTTCGCGCGACTTTCTCCGCATAAGCAAGCACTCGTTCGAGGACTGACATGGCAAGCGAAAAACTCAAAGCCGCGATCATCGGCTCGGGCAACATCGGCACCGATCTGATGATCAAGATCATGCGCAACAGCCAGCATCTGCAAGTGGCGGCAATGGTCGGTATCGACGCCGCCTCCGATGGCCTGGCGCGCGCCGCGCGTCTCGGCGTGGCGACCACACACGAAGGCGTCGAAGGACTGACGCGTCTGCCCGTGTTCGACGACATCGATTTCGTATTCGACGCGACCTCGGCCGGCGCGCATGTGAAAAACGATGCATTCCTGCGTGCGCTCAAACCCGGCATCCGCCTGATCGACCTGACGCCCGCGGCAATTGGTCCGTACTGCGTGCCGGTGGTGAACCTGGATGAACATCTCGACGCGCTCAACGTGAACATGGTGACCTGCGGCGGGCAGGCGACGATTCCGATGGTCGCGGCCGTGTCGCGTGTGGCCAAGGTCCACTATGCGGAGATCGTCGCGTCGATCAGCAGCAAGTCCGCCGGTCCCGGCACGCGCGCGAATATCGACGAATTCACGGAAACCACCTCGAAGGCCATCGAAGCGGTCGGCGGCGCGGCGAGAGGCAAGGCCATCATCGTGCTCAATCCGGCCGAGCCGCCGGTGATGATGCGCGACACCGTGTACGTGCTCTCCGAACTCGCGGACGAGGCGCAAGTGGAAGCGTCGATCGAGGCGATGGTCGGGGCGGTTCACGCGTACGTGCCGGGCTACCGCTTAAAGCAGAAGGTGCAATTCGACGTGATTCCCGCCGATGCGCCGCTGACCCTACCCGGCCTTGGCCGCTTCAGCGGATTGAAAACCTCGGTGTTCATCGAGGTGCAAGGCGCCGCTCACTATCTGCCCGCCTATGCCGGCAACCTCGACATCATGACCTCGGCCGCGCTCGCGACTGCCGAGCGCATGGCGCAATCGCTCGTGCAGGCTTAAGGAGACTTTTCGTATGGACAAGAAGCTGTATATCTCCGACGTGACGCTGCGCGATGGCAGTCACGCAATCCGCCATCAGTATTCGATCGACAACGTGCAGCAGATTGCCCGCGCGCTCGACAAAGCCAGGGTGGACAGCATCGAAGTCGCACACGGCGACGGACTGCAAGGGTCGAGCTTCAACTACGGCTTTGGCGCACATAGCGACCTCGAATGGATCGAGGCGGTGGCCGACGTGCTCACGCATGCGCAGATCGCGACACTGCTGCTGCCCGGCATCGGCACGATCCACGATCTGAAGGCGGCCTATCAGGCAGGCGCGCGGATCGTTCGCGTCGCCACGCATTGCACCGAGGCAGACATCTCGAAGCAGCACATCGAATACGCACGCGAACTCGGCATGGACACAGTGGGCTTCCTGATGATGAGCCATATGACCACGCCGGAAAACCTCGCGGTCGAAGCAAAAAAGATGGAAAGCTACGGTGCCACCTGCATTTACGTGGTCGATTCGGGCGGAGCGCTCACCATGAACGACGTGCGCGCACGTTTTCGCGCGTTGAAGGCTGTGCTCAAGTCCGACACGCAGACCGGCATGCACGCGCACCACAACCTGTCGCTGGGTGTGGCGAACTCCATTGTCGCGGTGGAGGAGGGCTGCGACCGTATCGACGCGTCGCTCGCGGGGATGGGTGCGGGCGCCGGCAACGCGCCGCTCGAAGTCTTCATTGCGGCGGCCGAGCGTATGGGCTGGAACCACGGTACCGATCTTTACACGCTGATGGACGCCGCCGACGACATCGTGCGTCCGTTGCAGGACCGTCCGGTGCGCGTCGATCGCGAAACGCTTGCGCTGGGTTATGCCGGCGTGTATTCGAGCTTTCTGCGCCACTCGGAAGTGGCCGCCAAGAAGTACGGTCTGAAGACCGTGGACATTCTCGTCGAACTCGGCAAGCGCCGCATGGTCGGCGGGCAGGAAGACATGATCGTCGACGTCGCGCTCGATCTGAAGCGGACAGCGGGCGTGTGACGTTCCTGTTGAAACGGACGGCGCCTTCGGTGGTGTCAATGCCACCACAGCGCCACCACAGCGCCACCACAGCGCAATCGCCATCAAGAGCGATGCTGAAAACACATCGGAGACTTTTATGCAGCGATCAATCAACACTCGGACAAGCAGTGCCGTCACAGTTGGGTTATGTCTCATCGTCGCGTTGCTGGAGGGACTGGATCTGCAGTCCACCGGCGTCGCAGCGCCGCGCATGGCGCGCGAATTTCATCTGGCCGTTGCGCAAATGGGCTGGGCCTTCAGCATCGGCGCGCTTGGCTTGCTGCCCGGCGCGGCGATCGGCGGACGACTCGCCGACAAGCTGGGCCGCAAGCGCGTCTTGATGCTTTCGGTGGCCCTGTTCGGCATTTTCTCGATTGCGACCACGCAGGTATGGGATCTCAACAGTCTGCTGACGGCGCGGTTTCTGACGGGTCTCGGTCTCGGCGCGGCCATGCCGAATCTGATCGCGCTGTGCTCGGAAGCGGCGCCGCCGCATCAGCGCAACACCGCTGTCGGGGCGATGTATTGCGGCATGCCGTTCGGCGCGGCGCTTGCGGCGGTCATCGGCATTGTCAGTCCAGGCGATGAAGGCTGGCGGCATATCTTTTACGTCGGCGGCGTCGGGCCGCTGCTCGTGCTGCCGTTACTGGCGATCTTCATGCGCGAGACGGCGCATTTCGTGGCGGTGCGCGCGAATATCGGCGGATTGCGCGACGCGTCGCCCGGTGTGGCGCAGGCGCTGTGGAAAGAAGGCCGCGCCGGCACGACCGTCGCGTTGTGGATCAGCTATCTGGGCACGCTGATCGTGCTGTATTTCCTGATCAACTGGCTGCCGTCGCTTGTGTTGAGTCGCGGCCTCACGCGGGTGCAGTCCGGCGTCGTGCAAATGATGTTCAACATCGGCGGTGGGATCGGCGCGATTGTGATCGCCAGCATGATGGACCGGATTGGCCGCCGCCGGACAGTGGCCGGCATGTACCTGGGCATTGCGGTGGCGCTGGCTGCGCTCGTGGGTGCGAGCGGCGGTACGTCGATGGCATGCGGCGGATTGCTGGCGGGTCTGTTTCTCGTCGGCGGGCAATCGGTGCTGTATGCGCTTGCAAGCAGCATCTATCCGACAGAAGTGCGCGGCACGGGTGTTGGCGCGGCCGTCGCCGTCGGGCGCATGGGTTCCATTCTCGGGCCGCTGGTCGCCGGCCAGCTGCTCGCGATCGGGCAGAGCGCCACCGTGCTGCTGAGCGCGAGCATTCCGCTGATCGCGCTTGCGGCGATTGCCGCATGGCGCGTCGTGAGCAAGTCTGCAACTGCTTATGGACCGGCGACGGCGTAAAAGGGCAGCGCGAGCTTACTGTTAAGAGAAGCACGCGGCCAATCAACTCTTCACGGAAAAGGAATTCGACATGACCTCAAATGCACCGGTCGTCACCGAAGCGTCGACCAGCAGGTCCGTGCGTATCAAGCAAGATGACAAAGACGGTCAGCTCGACGTGCAGTTGCACTACAACGACGCGGGCCAGGGCGCGGAAACGGTGGTGATGTTGCACGGCTCGGGTCCTGGCGCGAGCGGTTGGGCCAACTTCAATCGCAATGTCGAGCCGCTCGTGAACGCCGGGTATCGCGTCATCCTGATGGACTGCCTCGGCTGGAGCAGGAGCGATCCGATCGTGTGTGACGGCTCGCGCTCCGAGCTCAATGCGCGCTCGTTGAAGGGCTTGCTGGATGCGCTGGATATCGAGCAGGTACACATCATCGGTAACTCGATGGGCGGGCACAGCGCGGTTGCATTTGCGCTGGAAAACCCGCAGCGCGTCGGCAAGCTGGTGTTGATGGGCGGCGGAACTGGCGGGCCGAGTCAGTTCGTACCGATGCCGACCGAGGGGATCAAGCTGCTTCAGGGCTTGTATCGCGAGCCGACGATCGAGAACCTCAAGCGCATGATGAATGTTTTCGTCTTCGATACGAAGGCGCTGACGGACGATCTCATGCAAACGCGACTCGATAACATGCTCGCGCGGCGAGACCATCTGGAGAACTTCGTTAAGAGTCTGGCGGCGAATCCGAAGCAGTTCAATGACTTCGGCCCGCGACTGGGAGAGGTTTCCGCGCAAACGCTGGTGATCTGGGGGCGGGACGATCGGTTTGTTCCGCTGGACGTCGGGCTGCGCCTGGTGGCTGGCTTGCCGCACGCGGATCTGCATGTGTTCGGGCGATGCGGGCATTGGGCCCAGTGGGAGCATGCCGAAAAGTTTAATCGGATGGTGCTGGATTTTCTCTCTCATTGAGCGAAAGGCGTGGCGCATTCAGCGGGTCGGCGCGCTTGTGCACGACGTGGTGCGAGCGTGTACTTGCCGTAACTGGGCGGGAGAAGACCGTCACACCCGTACAGCTGGCCGCCTGGCCGGCGTCCTGACATTCATTCAAGCCGGCCGGTGCGCCGGTTTTTTTTCGCCGTTCGTCTGCACCATCGCGATAGGGAAAACGATGACCTCTTGGCTGCAGGTTATTCTTGCGCCCCTCCCCGTTATGCTAGAAAATCAATAAAAAATCCCACAGACAGTTTCGTGGCATACAAGTCGCCGCGACATCATACGAAATAGGCACTGGAGACAACCAAATGAAGGAACTGACGGCCCGTAACGTCTCAGCTGGAACGAGCGCCGGCTGGTATCGGAGCTGGTTCTTGCTGCTTCTGGTGCTCATCTATGCGTCGAGCTTCGTTGACCGCATCATCATCGCGGTCGTCGGGCAGGCGATCAAGGTTGAGATGAACCTCAGCGACCTGCAACTCGGTCTGCTTGGCGGCCTGGCTTTTTCGATCTTCTACTCCCTGCTCGGGCTTCCGATCGCGCGGCTCGCCGACCGCTTCAACCGGGTCACGCTAATCGCGCTGTCGATTGCGGCGTGGTCGGTGATGACCGCGTTATGCGGCACAGCCGGGGCGTACTGGCAACTGCTTGCGTACCGTCTGGGCGTTGGCATTGGCGAGGCAGGCAGCACGCCGACCGCGCACTCGCTCATTGCCGACCAGTTCGGCCCCCGCCGCCGCGCGAGCGCGCTCGCGATCTACGCGCTCGGGCCTCCGCTCGGCGTGCTCGCCGGTGCGCTTGGCGGCGGCTGGATGGTTCAGCACATGGGCTGGCGGCCCGTGTTTTATGTGGTCGGCCTGCCTGGGCTCGCGTTCGGCCTGCTCGCCTGGATCACGCTGCGGGAACCGGTGCGCGGCGCGGCCGAAGAAGGCGGCGCGCTGACGAGTGCGCGGGTGCCCTCGCTGCGCGACGTGCTGACGGTGCTGATGAAAAGTCGGGCATTCGTCCAGATGCTACTCGGCACCGCGATCGGCGCGTTCGCGCAGTTCGGCATCAACCTGTTCATTCCGGTTTACCTGACGCGGGTCTACGGCATGGGCTATGCCCAGGCCGGTCTGGTCTTTGGCCTCGTGATCGGTGTGGGCGGCATCGCCGGCAATATGCTCGGCGGGCTGTCAGCGGACTGGGCGAGCACCAAGGACCGCCGCTGGTATGCGTGGATTCCCGCGCTCGGCACGGCGATCGGCTTCCCGCTGATTGCGACCGCATTCACGGTGAACGAGTGGCCGGTTGCCGTCGGGCTGCTGCTGGCCGCCACGATTGCGCTGAACACCTGGAACGGTCCCACTTTTGCGGTTGTGCACGGCATCGTCGAGCCGCGCATGCGCGCCACGGCCACGGCTTTTGTGTTCCTGCTGATGAATCTGATCGGCCAGGGGCTGGGCCCGGCGGCGATCGGCTTCCTGAGCGATCGCTTCGCCGACCACCTGTTCACGCTGGGCAACTTCCATCGGGTTTGCGCGGCGACCGGTGCGCATGGCACGCATGCGCTGCCAGTGGCGCCGCAGGGACAGCTCGCCGCTGCCTGCCATGACGCGTCGGCCCATGGCATCCGCTACGCGATGCTGGCCGTGAGCGTGGTGCTGATCTGGTCGTCGGTCCACTACTTTCTCGCGTCGCGTCACATGCGTCGCGGCAATTGACGCAAACGGTTCTGAGCAAACGGGAACGAAGCGGGCGGCACGGCCCGCGATACATCAAGGAGACGGTTTTGAAGAAGAAGCTGATTATCGGTGCGGTGGCCGCGGCCATAGCGGGCACGGCGCAGGCGCAGAGCAGCGTGACGCTGTACGGGATCATCGACGACGGCATCACGTATGTGAGCAACGCGGCCGGCCACTCGCTGTGGCGGCTCGACGATGGCATCAATCAGGCATCGCGCTGGGGCTTGCGCGGTGTCGAGGACCTGGGTGGCGGCCTGAAGGCGGTCTTCACACTCGAAAACGGCTTCTCGCTGAACACCGGCACGGCAAGCCATGGCGGCGCGCTGTTCGGGCGGCGTGCGTACGTGGGGCTGTCGAGCGCGACCTTCGGGACGCTGCTCGCCGGCTATGACTACGACTTCATCTACGACTACGTCTCGTATTACACGAATGTCGCGCAGTTTGCGCCTTCGTATGCGTTCCACGGCGCTTATGACATCGATCGTCTCGCGGGCGAGCCGGTCAGCAACATGGTGCGCTATGAAACGCCGAACTGGCATGGCTTGGCCGCGGGGGTGATGTACGGTTTCAGCAACGTCCCGAACGGTTTCGCAGGCACGCCGACGGGTAATCCCCGCGTGATGAGCGGGGGCATCAAATACAGCCCGACTGGCAGCTTCGACGCGCCGTATTCGATGGCAGCCGTCATCACCAAGACCGACGGCGGGAACGCCGCGCGCGGTGTCGGCACGATGGCCCAGGTGGCACTGAACGCGAAGTCGATCTATACGGTCGCGGTAGGCGGCCAGGTGAAGGTGACCGACGCGCTTTCGCTGAACGGGCTGTACACCTATACGAACGCGTCGCAAAGCCCCCTTGGTGTCGTCACCGTGGGCGCGTACGAGGTCGGTGCAAGTTACCGGTTCTCGCCGTTCCTGACCGTAGGCGGAGGTTTCACCTACGTCGACCAGCACAGGCTGGGCAAGTACGACCTCTACAGCCTGGGGGTCGATTACCGCCTCTCCAAGCGTACCGATGTGTACCTGTTCGGGACCCTGCAGCATGCCTTCGCAGGCCAGAAGTTCGCGGACAACTTTCTGGTTTCGACGCCGTACTCGGTGCCGGGCCCTGGCGGTTCGCTGTACGGCAACCTTGCGTCCACCACTTCGAACCAGCTAGCCGCGCAGCTCGGCATTCGCCACGTCTTCTGACGGACCTCTTCTGCGGCACGCGGCGTGATGCAGCGCTGTGCTGTGTGCCCGCCTCCCAGCGGCGTCGCGTGTGGTGCGACGCCGTTCTCTCTATCCGCGGTGGACCTGACTAGGCGCGTGGTATACCTACGGGTATCATATCGAGACCTACGCGATGACGCCGTTCCCGGTCGCATCGCGGCCCTCGACAACCCATTGCATTCCATCCGATGAGTCAGCCCCCAAAACTGAGCCGGTCGACCGAAGTCAAGGCAATCCTGGAAGCGGAAATCGAGCGAGGCGAGCTCATGCCCGGCGCGGCGCTCGACGAGCGCGCGCTTGCCGCGCGCTTCAACGTTTCGCGCACGCCGATCCGCGAGGCACTGCAGCAGCTCGCTGCCCAGCAGTACGTGCAGATTGTGCCGCGCCAGGGTGTGTTCGTCACGAAGATGACGGTGCCTCAATTGCGCGACATGCTCGAACTGCTCAGCGAACTCGAGGTCGTTTCGGCGCGGCTTGCCGCGCGTCGCATGAACGATGCGCAGCGCGCCGAACTGCAACGCACCATCGACGAGGGCGTCGATGCGCTGAATCAGGGCGACGCGCGCCGTTTTGCGCGCATCAACGTCGATTTTCACGAAGTGATTTGCGAGGCCTGTCATAACGACTATCTCGCCGATCAGATCCGCTCGATTCGCCGCCTGATTTCGCGTTACCGGCCCAAGCCGTTCCTTGCGCCGAGCCGGCGCGAGAAGGTGATCGCCGATCACAAAGCGCTCGCGCAGGCACTGCTTTCGGGCGACGAGAGCGCCGCCGCCGAGATCATGGCGCAGCATTCGCCAGGCGGTGAGGCGGGTTTCTCGGAGTTTCTTGCGACTTTGCCGGCGGAGTTTTTCAACGACACGCCGGTCACGCTGTCGCGCGACTCGAGCGCGGCCGAGCTGGCGGATAACAAGCAGGGCACCGACTGACGGACGGGTCGCCGGCAATGAATCGGCAATGAAGACGCATTGAATTGCAAATGGGCCGCGGCATTGCCGAGGCCCATTTGCGCATCTGCGTTGTGGGGCCTGCAACGTCGCTTGCAGGCCCGCGCTCTGGTTAGAGATCGGCGAAACGCCCATTCGTGGCGGCCAGTTTTTGCAGCAGCGGCGCCGGCTTCCACCAGTAGCCGTACTCCTCATAAAATCGTTGCACGTCGCGGTAGACGTTCGCGACGCCAATCTGGTCCGCGTAGTACATCGGGCCGCCGCGATGCGCAGGAAAGCCATAGCCTGTCACGTAGACGACGTCTATGTCGCTCGCGCGCAGGGCAACGCCCTCTTCGAGCAGCTTCGCGCCTTCGTTGATCATCCCGTACACGCAACGCTTGATGATTTCTTCCGCCGTGATGGCGCGACGCGTGATGCCCAGGCGCCCCGATTCCGCGACGATGAACTGCTCCAGTTCGGGATCGCGCTGCGGATCGCGGCTGCCTGGGTCGTAACGGTACCAGCCCTTGCCGCTCTTCTGACCGAGACGGCCCATCTCGACGAGTTTCAGGATCAGGTCGTTCCAGCGGCGGTCGGTCGGACGCGTCGCCATCTGCGCCTTGCGGGTCTGATAGCCGACGTCGTTGCCCGCCATGTCGTGCACCGCGAAGATGCCCATCGCGTAGCCAAAGTCTTTGAGCGCCTGGTCCACCTCGTGCGGCAGCGCGCCGTCTTCCACGAGGAAGTGCGCCTCGCGGTTGTAGCTGCGAAATAGCGCGTTGCCGATGAAGCCCGGATAGATGCGTGCGAGGACCGACACCTTCCCCATGCGGCGGCCGAGATCCATCAGCGTGACGATGACATCGTCGGCAGTCTGCGCAGCGCGTACGACTTCGAGCAGGCGCATCACGTGCGCTGGGCTGAAGAAGTGCGCGCCGACTACATCGGCGGGGCGCCTGGTGACCTTTGCGATTTCGTCGATGTCGAGGCCCGACGTGTTGGTGGCGAGCACGGCGCCTTGCTTCGCGTACTGGTCCAGTTCGCGGAAAACGCCTTGCTTGAGCGCGAGGTCCTCGAACACTGCTTCGATCACGATATCGGCGTTCTTCACGTCGGCAATCAAGAGTGAGCCCGTGATGCGCGCGAGCCGTTCGTCGCGCACGGCGGGTTCGAGCTTGCCACGCTTGACGCTGTTCTCATAGTTGTCGCGGATGCGGGCAAGACCCTTCGCCAGGCCACCCTCGTCCGCGTCGATCAGTGTGACCGGAATGCCGGCGGCCGCGAGCGCCATTGCGATGCCGCCGCCCATCGTGCCGGCGCCGATCACGGCCGACCGTGCGATCGGCCGCGGCCGCGCGTCGCCGACGGGGATCTGGGCGGCGGTCTCTTCCGCGGCCTTCACATGGGCGAGCGCCTGCTCGCGCGAGGCCGCTTCCTGCGGGTTCAGTTCGTTTGCTGCATTCATGGTTCGTGGCACCTCAAGCGGGGGTCTTAGGCTGGTCGGGACGCTCGAGCGGCTTCGCCTTGCCGTCCACGAATTCCTGCAGGCGCCTCGCGGTCTCAGGCGAGCGCGCCATGTTCGAGCTCATGTACTCGAGAAACAGACCATCGTCGTGCGAGAGGTCGTTCACGCGGGGCAGCAGGTTGGTGATGCGCCAGTTCGTGTCGGGCGCGTTCTGCGCGATTTTCGCCGCGAGCTGTTTCGCCTTCGCGAGCGCCTCGCCGGCGGGAGTCAGGTAGGTAATCACATGCTCACGCAGACCTTCCTCGGCTGACAGCAGGCGCCCGGTGAGCATCAGGTCGGCCATCATGCTGTAGCCGATCACGCGCTGGATTCGCACGGTGCCGCCACCGCCCACGAAGATCCCGCGCTGGCCTTCGGGCAGGCCGAAAAACGCCGTTGCGTCGCCCACGCGTACGTGGGCAGCGGTCGCCAGTTCAAGTCCGCCGCCGACCACGGCGCCGTGCAGCGCCGCGACAAACGGAATCGGACCGCGTGCGATGATATCGAACACTTCGTGCCAGGAGTGGCGGCGACGCTTGCGCGGTGGCGCGCTTTGGGCGGTGGCGCGCGAAAGCGCCTCGCGCAGGTCGAGACCCGCGCTGAAATTGCCGCCGTGCCCGAACAGCACGCCGACATCGGCTTCTTCGCCGGCGCGCACGACAGCGTCGCGCAGTTGCGCGATCACGTCCTCGTGGATGGCGTTGCGCTTGTCGGGCCGGTTCAGGCCGATCAGCGCGACCGCGCCGTCGAGTTCGTAAGTAACGAAGGTTTGGCTCATTGAGGGTTCCGTTGGTTGGATGTGCAGGTCGCCGACGCAGCGCGTTACAGGTCGAGTACGAGGCGCCCGCTGGTGCAGCGCGACACACAGACCTGCATGACCTTGCCGCTCTTCTTGTCCGCGTCGGACAGATAGGTGTCGCGGTGCTCGATCTCGCCGCTGCAGACGCGCGTCGAGCACAATCCGCAGTAGCCCGCGCGGCAGTCGTACATGACATCGGCGCCGTTTTCGATCAGCGTGTCGAGCAGCGACCGGTCGGCCGGTACGGTGAGCCGTTTGCCCGACTGCATGAGTTCGACCTCGAAGGCTGCGTCGCCATCCTGCGGTGCGGCCTCGGTGAACAGTTCGTAGTGCAAATCGCACGGGTGCCAGCCGCGCTTGCGAGCGGCGCCAAGCACCGCGTCGATCAGGCCCGCCGGGCCGCACACGTAGATGGGCTGATTCACCTGCGCGTGATCGAGCAGCGCCTCTACCGACAGGCGCGCGTTGGGGTCGTCGTCCGCCCACAGCACGAGGCGTTGGCCCGCAAGCTCCCGCAGTTCGTCGACGAACGGCAGCGAGTCACGCGTGCGGCCGCTGAAATGCAATTCGAAGTCGCGTTGCTGCGCCGCGAGTTCGGCGGCCATCGAGGCGATCGGCGTGATGCCGATGCCGCCCGCGATGAGCAGCACGCGTGCCGGTGCGCAGAGCGGGAAGTGGTTGGCCGGAGCGCGCACGTTGAGCGTCTGGCCGACTTCGAGTGCGTGCATGTGACGCGAGCCGCCGCGGCCGTCGTCCTCGCGCCGAATGCCGAGGCGGTACGCCGGTACGCCGGCGCGCGGATCGACAGACGGCTCCAGGTTGACTAGCGAATAGGAGCGCCATTGCGGCGCGCCAGTTGCGCCAGACGGAATTTCGACCTGGATGTGCGCGCCCGGCTCGTAACCGGGCAGCAGCCCACCGTCCGCCGCTTCTAGCGTGAACAGCCTGATCAGCGGGGTAAGCGTGTCGACCGCGGCGACGCGCAGAGTAAGCAGCGAAGGGGCAAGCATCGAAGTCATTCCGTATCAAGCGGTTTCGGTGAGAACGCGCCAGTCGGCGCCCGCCGGCAACACACCGCCGACCGAGATGGCGCGCGAGTAATCGAGCTCGGGACTGTCGGCGAGCGTTGGCGTGTGGCCCGCCATGAACTCGCGCGCGGATCTCAGCAGCAGCGTGCGCACGCGCAGCACGGCGCCGTCGGCGGAACAGAGTTGCTCGTTGGTGCGGTCCGCGATCGGTCCCTGACCGAGGAACATCGCGAAGTCTTCGGTGCCGAGATGCTGGTGGAAGCCTGTCGCGTGACCGCGCTTCATCAGATCGCGGTTCTGTCCGAAGCTGTTCTTGCGTGTGCCGGGCGGCAACGGCGGGAAATTCCACACATCCGGCGTGGCCGACATGACGGTCATACCGAGCTTGCGGGTCGGATTGAAGTGCACGAACCACGCCCGGTGCGTGACGTCGTCGACCGGTGTCGAAAAGAACACCGTGCTCGGGCCAGTCGCGTCCGGCGCGCAGATGATGCCGTACCACGGCATCACGAAGTTGTTCACGCGGGCGTAGACCTTGTCGTCGGGGAGCTCGCGCAGCGCGGCATAGCGATAGCCGTACGGGCGCTCCTCGAATTCCAGGCGCGGCGCAAGCGCCTGGGTCATGTGCAGGCGCTCATTGCCGCCACCGGCCGTGATCTGCGTGGTCGATTCGTGCAGCACGCCGACGTGTGACGAATCCATCGAGGCTTCCACGCCTTGCACCCAGTTGGTCGGCACTTCGGCGCTCGTGACCGAGCGTTGGTCGGCGGGCAGGTGCGTGAACGGCAGGTCGGGAAAGCGCGGCGGCGTGTCGCCCTTGCCGAGCCAGACCCAAACGATGCCGCCGCGTTCCTCGACGCGGTACTGGCCGGTCTTCACGCGCTTGCAGAACTGGGCCTGATCGCCGACCTGGTTGGGCGCCTCGACGACCTTGCCTGCGACGTCCGTCTTCCAGCCATGGAAGATGCAGCGCAGGCCGTTGTCCTCGTTACGCGCCATCATCATGGACGTCCTGCGGTGCGGGCAGAGCTCGTCGATCAGGCCGGCGCGACCGTCGGTAGTGCGAAACGCCACGTAGTTCGTGCCGAGCAGGCGCACCAGTACGGGAGCGCCGTCAGCCACGAGCGTGGCCGAGGGCACCGCCGGCATCCAGTAATGCTGGCGGATCATTTCACCCATCGGCGCGCCGTTTTCGACGCGTGTGAGCAGTTCGTTTTCTTCGGCGCTCATGGACATGATCAGGCCTCCTGATAGTTTCGGAAGGCGCGCGGATAGACGCGCGCACAGTTGCACTCGAACACGTTTTTGCGCTGCTCGTCGGTGAGCCATTCGATGCTTTCGATCACCGGCTTCATGTCGTCGTAGTCGCGTCCGGAGACGGGGTCGCGCGCGCTGCCCGTGCCGGGCTTTTCGGTGCCGAACAGCACGTTGTCGGTGCCCGCCACTTTGAGCAGCAGTTCGATCGAGTCCTTCGAGTAATTGCAGGTGTCGAAGTAGAGCTTCCTGAGCTGCTGGTCGAAGCTTTCCGGATGATTGCGCCGCACCGCCCACGAACGAAAACGTCCCATCTGGTAGGGAATGGCGCCGCCGCCGTGACCGACCACGATCTTGAGCTTCGGAAACTTCTGGAACACGTCCGACTCGAGCAGCGAGATGACCGCAATGTTCTCTTCGTTGATGAACTTGAGCGTGTACGACTCGCGCGGGCTGCAGCTGCCGGCGGAGTGGATCAGTGCGGGCACGTCGAGCGCGGTCATCGCTTCGTACAGCGGATGCCAGAACGGATCGCCGAGTCCCGGCGGCGTCGGGCCTTCCGACTCGGTCGGGTCCGGATTCAACAGACAGCCCACGAAACCGAGTTCGTTCACGCAGCGCTCGAGTTCGGCCACGGCGCGTACGGCCGGCGACTCGTTCATGAACTGCGGCAGGCCCGCGACGCCGCGGAAGCGGTCCGGAAACATGCCGACGTAGCGGGCGATCAGGTCGTTGCAGTGGCGCGACCAGAGTTCGGTCACGCGGGCGGGCTTGACCGAATGCATCTGAAGATAGGGGCGAGGCGAGATGAACTGCACGTCGGTGCCGACCGAGTCCATGCTGCGTACGAGTTCCTCGGCGACCTTGCGCAGCGAGGCATCCGACACATTGGGTTGGGTCGACGGATTGGCACGTCCGCCGATCAGCTCCGCCATGTAGCGGAAACTTTCGGGCGGCATGACGACGTGGGCGTGGGAATCGATGATCACGTTGGGGCCTTTGTGAATGAAGGAATGCGTTGCGTTGAAGGGATCTGCCGGCGCCTAGGCGACGACCGCGAGGGTTTCCAGCTGCAGCGCCATGCCGTGCTGCAGGTCGTGCACGACGATATGACGTGCCGGCCGCTGGGCCGGGTCAGGCCAACACGCGAGCCAGTGCGCGTTGATGTGCTCGCGGACCGAATCGTCTTTCACGTACACCGTGAGCTTCACCACGTCCGCGAGCGTCGCGCCGCCTGCTTCGAGAAAGAGCTTGAGGTTGTCGAAGGCGAGCCGGGCCTGGTCGATGGGATCCGACGCGAGCCGGCCGGTCGCTGGATGCTTGCCGGCGATCGCCGATGAACACAGGACGTTGGCGACGCGCGCGCCGACCGGGATCGGCGCGTTGTGCGCGAGACCGGGGACATTGATGGAGCGGGGCATGATTTCTCCGTAGGGCTCGTTGAGGGCGGCTCGGTTTTCAGTCCGCGCCGACTTCGAAAAAGTGGCGGGGTACGGCGGCGAGGAACTCCGAGAAGCCAGTCGTGCCTGCCGGCACGTGACGTCGCATGACCTCGGCGGCTTTCGCTTCGTCACCCGCCTGGATGGCGCGGGCGATCTCGAAGTGCTCCTGCAGCGAACGGCTGATCTGGGTGCGGTGGCGCAGGTCGGCCACGCGATAGCGCGCGGACTGGCGGCGCGCGGCGCGGATCTGCTCGGCGAGACACTCATTGCGGCTGCCGTCGTAGATGGTGTCGTGGAACAGCGCATTGGCGCGTGCGTACTCGAGCGCGTCGCTTTCGACGGCCGCTTGCTGGCAAGCCAGCAGTGCGCGGTCGAGCGCTTCGTGTTCCGCTTCGCCCGCACGCCGCGCGCAAAAGCGCGCGCACAGCGCCTCCAGCTCCCCGATGTATTCCAGCATCGAGCGAACCTTGGCGATCGACAGCCGCGCGACGGTAATGCCCTGGCGCGGCGAGATGGCCACCAGATCGCGCGCCGCGAGATGCTGAAGCGCCTCTCGTACGGGGGTGCGCGAGACATTGAAGCGCGCGGCGAGCGCCCGCTCGTCAATGGTGGCACCGGGGACGAGGCCACCCGCCTCGATTTCGGCCTGCAGCGTCGCGCGAATCTCGTTCGCAAGGCTGGCCCGCAGGCGCGGGAGCCCTTCCGGTGTAGTGGGCACCCCGCCTTCGCGCTCAGCGGAGAAGTCGACAACAGGTTTCATGGCAGGGGTGCGTGCAGTTCGGATGCGTTTGAATATACCAAAAAACTGTGGTGGTATTCAAGAACAGGTTATTTTTATGCCTCGAACAACTCCTGCGGACGTGTGTCGAGCGCTCGGAAATTTTGTATAAAATCAGGGCGTTGCGCGTGATAAACGTCATTGCCTGGCGCTTGGGGAGGGAAAACCCTGACGCAATGAAAGTGTCTCTGGTGTATTGAAATGGCTGTTGTGGTATGCCAGAATGCATCCATCCGACACGATCCCTGAGCAGGAAGCCAGGGTCTCAATCAACAAGAGGCATGACCTGATGAGTAAGTCACTCTCCGACGCCACCGGCGTGCGGTCCGTCGAGCGCGTGCTGAAACCGGCATCCATCGCGATCGTCGGCGCTTCGGCCGATCCGCGAGCGTTCGGCAATTTCGTGTTGCAGAACCTGGAACGGTTCGGCTATGCGGGCGAAATCCATCTCGTTTCGCGCAGCAGCCAGGAAATCAACGGCCGCCCCTGCGTCAACACCGTCGACGCTTTGCCCGAGGGCATCGATCTGGCCGTGCTCGCGATTCCGGAAGCGGGCGTGCTGCACGCCGTCCGCACGCTCGGTGCGCGCAAGACCGGCGCGACGGTGATCTTCGCGTCGGGTTACGCCGAAGCGGGCGAGGAAGGGCGCGCCCGGCAGGAGGTCCTGACTGAAGCCGCGAATGCCACAGGCATGGCTTTGATCGGCCCGAACTGCATGGGCTTCACCAACTTCGAAGCGGGCGTGCCGGTCACTTTCGAGGCAGTGACGCCCTATCCGTGCGCTGGTCGCAAGGGCGTCGGCGTCGTCGCGCAAAGCGGCGCGATGGCGGCGAATCTGCGCGACGCGTTCATGGGCCGCGGGCAGCCGATCACGGCGGCCGTCTCCACAGGCAATGAAGCTGTTCTTGGCATCGAGGACTACCTGGCCTGGTTCATTGGCGACGCGCAAACGAGCGCGGTCGCGATCTACGCCGAACAGATCCGCCGTCCGCAAACGTTTATAGAGCTGGCGCGCCAAGCCCGCGCGGCCGGCAAGCCGATCGTGATGCTGATGCCGGGCAAGAGCGCGCGAGCACGCGAAGCGGCTCAGTCGCACACCGGCGCCCTGGCCGGCGACCACGCGAGCACGCGTGTGCTGCTCGCACGGGAAGGCGTGGTCATGGTGGACACGCTGGACGAGCTGTTCGACACCACGACGATCGTCGCGCGTTTCCCGGTGCCGCCCGCGGCGGGTACGGCCGTGATGACCGCGTCGGGCGCCGTGAAGAATATCGTGCTCGACTTCGCTGACGACATCGGCCTCACGTTGCCGCCCCTGAGCGGGCCGACCATCGAAAAGCTGACGGCCTTGCTGCCGGACTTTGCGGTGGCCGACAATCCGCTGGACTACACGACGATCGGTGTGCGCAACCCCGGCCTCATTGGTGAGCTCATCGACACGGTACTTGCCGATCCGAACGTCGGCAGCCTCGTACTCGCGATCATGGGCGGCCCGCCGATCGCGCAGCGCGACAAGGCCGATCACCTCGTGCCGGCGCTCGCGCGCGCCACGAAGCCCGCCGTGCTGGCCGTGCTGGGCGATAACAACGTGCTCGAGCCATTTTTCGTCGAGGCCATCGCCGCGAGCGGCGTACCGTTCTTCCGCTCGTCAGACCGGGCGCTGCGCGCCTGTGCACGGGTGGCTGCCTACGGCGAATCGCTACAGCGGGCCAAGCGCGCGCAAACGGCTCTGCCGGTCGCGGTACCGCTGCCGGGTCCCGTGCCGGTGAACGGCATCTTCGCTGAGTACCAGGGCAAACAATGGCTCGCTGCGCTCGGCCTGCCGGTCCCGCCAGGGCGTCTTGCGAAGTCGGTCGACGACGCATTGAGGATTGCCGGCGATATCGGCTACCCGGTCGTATTGAAGGCCCAGGCGAGCGAGCTGCCGCACAAGAGCGACGTGGGTGGCGTGCTGGTCGGCCTTGCAGACGCGAGCGCGCTGCGCGCGGGCTGGGACAAACTGCACGCGAGCGTAGCCTCGCATCGTCCCGAGCTGGTACTCGACGGCGCGCTGGTCGAGGCGATGGGGCCGCGCGGCCTTGAACTCGTGGTTGGCGCGCGGCGTGACGCGGAGTGGGGGCCGGTCGTGCTGGTCGGGCTAGGCGGGATCTGGATCGAGGTGCTCGAGGATGTGCGCCTGATTCCGGCCGACATGACCGAGGCCGACATCGTGGTGGAACTGCGCCGCCTCAAGGCCGCTGCCGTGCTCGACGGCGTGCGCGGCGCGCCCGGCGTGGACGTCGCTGCAATCGCAAAGGCCGTGGCCGCGATCGGCGCACAGATGCGCGCCCATCCGCAGATCACCGAGATCGACGTCAATCCGCTCGTGGCGTATCCGGACCGCGTACTGGCGCTCGACGCGCTGGTCGTCTGTGACTCGCGCGGCAGCGCAAACCAACGGTAAGGATAACGAATCAATGAGACTGGAATTCTCAGCAGAGGACGACGCATTTCGCGCCGAGGTGCGCGAGTTCGTCAGGCAGAAGCTGTCGCCCGAACTCAAGCGCAAGGCCGAACTCGGCCTGCGTCTGGAGCGTGCCGACTATGTGGAGTGGTTCACGCGGCTTTACGAGCGTGGCTGGATCACGCCATCGTGGCCGAAGGAGGCCGGCGGACCGGGTTGGACCCCGCTGCAACGCTACATCTTCGACGAGGAAACGCTGGTGGGCGGCGCGCCGCGCATTATCGCCAGCGGCATCAACATGCTGGGTCCCGTGCTTCACGCGTTCGGCACGCCCGAGCAGAAGGAACGTTACCTGCCCGCGATCCGCCGCAGCGAAACGTGGTGGGCGCAGGGTTTCTCGGAGCCCGGTGCGGGCTCGGACCTTGCGAACGTGCGCACGACCGCGGTGCTGAGCCGGGACGACCAGGGCGAGCATTTTGTGGTCAACGGCCACAAGGTGTGGACTTCATATGCGCACTGGTGCGAGATGATGTTCGCGCTGGTGCGCACCGATCCGGATGCAAAGCCCCAGGAAGGCATTTCGTTCCTGCTCATCGACATGAAGTCGCCGGGCGTCGAATTGCGCCCGATCCGCATGCTCGAAGGCGGCACCGACCTCAACGAAGTCTATCTCGACAACGTGCGTGTGCCTGTCGAGAACCTCGTCGGCGAGCTCAACAAGGGCTGGTCCTACGGTAAGTACCTGCTCGGTCACGAGCGCACCGGCATCGCCGGAATCGGCTCGTGCAAGCAGCAACTCGCACGCGTGAAGACGCTCGGCAAGCAGCAGGGCCTCGCGGGCGATCCGTTGTTCGAGGCACGCGTGAGCCGCTTCGAGATCGAACTGATGGCGCTGGAATTTACGGGTCTGCGCATGCTGAGCGCGAACCAGCAGAGCCGCGTACCGGCGGTCGAGGCATCGATGCTCAAGGTGCGCGGCACCGAACTGCGTCAGGCAATCTACGCACTGCTAACGGAAGTCGCCGGGCCGCACAGCGTGCCATTCGACGAGGCGGCGTTGCTCGACCAGGCCGGCCATGAGCCGCCGGCCCCCGACGATCTTGTTGCCGTAGCGGCCAATTACTTCGACGCGCGCAAGCTGTCGATCTACGGCGGCACCAATGAAGTGCAGCGCAATCTGATTAGCCGCGCGTTCTTCAATGCCTGAACCTGGACCCGATAAAACATGGACTTTTCTCTCACCGAAGATCACGTCGCGCTCCAGGATGCGGTACGCCGCTTGTGCGACGGCGAATATCCCGCGCACCAGCGCGGCAACGCCGAGGACGCGGCGCTCGCCGCGCGTCGCCGCCGCGGGCTTGCCGAACTCGGCGTGACCGGGCTCACCATTGATGCGCAATACGGCGGCAGCGGCTATGGCGCGGTCGAGACGATGCTGGTCGCGCAGCAACTGGGCCGCGCGCTCGGCGGCGCGGGTTGGCTTGCGAGCGGCCTGCCGGCCGCGGCGTTGATCGGTTCGGCCGGCCGCGAGGAGCAGCGCGTCCGATGGCTCGAAGCGGCCGCCACCGGCGAAAAGGTGCTCGCGTTTGCGCTCGGCGAAGCCGATGCACGCTACGACGTCGCGCGGCTCGCGGTGCGTGCGAAAGAAACCGGCGACGGCTGGCGGATCGACGGCATCAAGACGCTCGTGTTCGACGCCGCAATCGCGGACGCATTCGTGGTGGCCGTACGCACCTCGGGGGAGCGCGGGGACACCGATGGGCTGTCCCTGTTCCTCGTCGACGCGAAGACAACAGGCATCGCGCTGCAGAACTTTGCGACGATCGATGCACGAGAAGCCGCACACGTCACGTTCGCGAACGTGCCGGTGAGCAACGCAGACCTGATCGGCGAAGCTAACGAAGCCTACGGGCTCATCAAAGCGGCGCTCGACCGCGCGAACGCCGCGTTGTGCGCGGAATCGGTCGGTGCGCTGGAAGCACTGCTCGAGTTGACCGCCGAGCATCTGAAGACACGTACGCAATTCGGCGCGCCGCTCGCAAAGTTTCAGGCGCTGCAGCACCGCGTCGCCGACACGCTGATCGCGCTGGAGCAGGGCAAGTCGATGGCGTGCGCGGCGGCGATGGCCGTCGACGAGAACGACCCGCAGCGCCGCGAGCGCTTCGTCTCGGCGGCAAAAGCCTTCATTGGCGACGCATGCCGCACTGCCGGCGAATGGGCTATTCAGCTGCACGGCGCGATGGGCATGACCGAGGAATGCCGCGCGGGCCATTACGCGAAGCGCATGTTTGCGATCAACATGACCTACGGCGATGCCAGCTGGAGTCTGAACCGTTTCACGGCCCAGCGCCTCCTGAAGGAGGTCGCATGAGCCTGAACGGACAAGCGTACATCGTGGGTGCCTATGAGCACCCGACACGCAAGGCCGACGACCTGTCGGTGGCACGTCTGCATGCCGACGTCGCAAAGGGCGCACTCGAGGACGCGGGCCTCACCAAGGACGACATCGACGGCTACTTCTGCGCCGGCGACGCGCCCGGCCTCGGCACCACCACCGTCGCCGAATACCTGGGCCTGAAGCTGCGCCACGTCGATTCGACCGAGTGCGGCGGGTCCGCGCCGATCCTGCACGTCGCGCACGCGGCCGAGGCGATTGCAGCCGGCCGCTGCAATGTCGCGCTGATCACGCTGGCCGGGCGCCCGCGTGCGGCGGGCGCCGCGCTCTCGCTGAGGGCGCCGGACCCGGACGCACCCGAGGTCCAGTTCGAGTTGCCGTTCGGCCCCGCCACGCAGAACCTGTACGGGATGGTGGCGAGGCGCCACATGTACGAATACGGCACCACGAGCGAGCAGCTCGCGTGGATCAAGGTCGCGGCGTCGCACCACGCACAGCACAACCCCAACGCAATGCTGCGCAACGTCGTGACCGTCGAGGACGTCGTCAATTCGCCATTCATCGCCGATCCGCTGCATCGTCTGGACTGCTGCGTGATGAGCGACGGCGGTGGCGCGCTCATCGTCGCGCGTCCGGAGATTGCGCGGCAACTCAAGCGTCCGCTCGTCAAGCTGCGCGGCGCGGGCGAAGCCCCCAAGCATGCCGCGGGCGGCAAGGTCGATCTGACCTGGTCGGCGGCGAAGTGGTCGGGCGCGGCGGCGTTCGCGGAAGCGGGCGTGACGCCGGCCGACATCAGGTATGCGTCGCTCTACGACAGCTTCACCATCACCGTGCTCATGCAGCTCGAAGACCTCGGCTTTTGCAGGAAGGGCGAGGGCGGCAAGTTCGTGCAGGACGGCGGGCTCATCTCGGGCGTCGGCAAGTTGCCGTTCAACACCGACGGCGGCGGATTGTGCAACAACCATCCGGCCAACCGCGGCGGGGTCACCAAAGTGATCGAGGCGGTCCGCCAGCTGAGTGGCGAAGCGCATCCCGCCGTGCAGGTGCGCAACTGCGACCTGGCGCTTGCGAGCGGCATCGGGGGTGCACTGGCGTCCCGTCACACGGCCGCAACGCTCATTCTGGAACGGGTATGACGATGACGACGATTCAGCATCCGGCGGCGGACAAAACCGCGAACAAGGCCCCGAAGCTCACCGGTCCCCGCCGCATTGCCGCACCTCGCGTGCTGCCCGAGGCGCTGCCGTTCTGGGAAGCGGCCGGCGAAGGCCGCCTGCTCGTGAAACGCTGCACGGACTGCGGCGAAACACACTACTACCCACGCGACCTCTGTCCGCACTGCCTGAGCGCCAATACGGAATGGCTAACGTCGACGGGCAAGGGCACGATTTACTCGTTCAGCACCATGGGCAAGGACAAAGCGCGCTACACGCTCGCCTATGTGACGCTCGACGAGGGCGTGACGATGCTCACCAATCTCGTCGATTGCGAACCTGCCGCGCTGCAAATCGGCCATCGCGTCCAGGTGGTTTTCAAACCGAGCGACGGCGGCTATCCGATCCCGATGTTCACTCCCGCCTGAGGCACAGCACATGACGAGCGAATTCAACGGCGCCGCGACGGCGGGCGTCCTGCGTAAAGGCGCGTTGTCGCGCTTCACGATCATCGACGCAACGCGCGTACGCGCCGGCCCGACCGCGATGCGTCTGTTTGCCGACATGGGCGCGCGCGTGATCAAGGTCGAGATTCCGCCCGGAGCGCCGGGCGGCGACGACATGATCGGCGGACGCGATCACAATCGCGCCGATTACGAGAACCTGCATCGCAACAAGGAAAGCCTCACGCTGAACATGAAGGACCCGGCGGGCCGCGAAATTCTTCACGAGCTGATCCGGCGCGCCGACGTGTTCATCGAGAACTACCGTCCCGACGTGAAGCATCGCCTCGGAATCGGTCCGGACGCGTTGCGCACGATCAACCCGCGGCTCGTGTACGCAAGCATCTCGGGCTTCGGGCAGGACGGTCCGTATGCGAACTGGCCAGGCTTCGACTCGATCGCGCAGGGAATGGGCGGCCTGATGAGTGTAACGGGCAAGCCCGGCGAAGGTCCGATGCGCGTCGGCATTCCGATTGCGGACCTATGCGCGGGCCACTTCTGCGCGATGGCGATCCTCACCGCGCTGCTCGAACGGGAAGCGTCGGGCGAGGGACAGTGGGTACAGACATCGCTGCTCGAAGCGCAGCTCGCGATGCTCGACTTCCAGGCGGCGCAATGGCTCGTGGACGGGAAGGTGCCGGAGCAGGTGGGCAACGAGCATCCGCTCACGGTGCCGACCGGCGTTTTCGCGACTCGGGACGGCTACCTCAACCTCGCCGCGATCGGCCAGACGATGTGGATGCGTTTGTGCGACGCGCTCGGCCTCGAGCATCTGGCACGGGCAGCGGGCTACGACTCGGACCCCGCCCGCGTCGCGAACCGCGACGCGGTCAACCAGGCGGTCGGCGAGGTGTTCAGAACGCGCACGACGAAGGAGTGGACCGAGATCCTGCTGAAGGCCGGTGTGCCGTGCGGTCCGATCTACGGAATCGACGAGGTGTTCGACGACCCGCAGGTCAGGCATCTCGGCATGACCTGGCCAGTCGATCTGCCGGGTAAAACCGGGGCCGCGCTGGTCGGACAGCCGTTCCGGCTGTCGCGCTACCCGCGCGAAGCGGCGCCTCGCCTCGCGCCAGAGCAGGGCGAGCATACTCAGGCAATCCTGCGCGAGCTCGGCTATTCGGACGAGCAGATCGAAGCATGGCGCAACGCGTGCGTGGTTTGAACGTCGCGCGACTCACGAGAGAACGGAAGGAGACGATATGGCACGTTTGGTAGCCGCATTCGGTTCATCGCACAGCATCATGCTGGTCTCGCAGCGCGAAGATTGGCAGCATGGCTTTCGCGCAGTCGACCCGAAGAACCCGCATTACTTCGACAAGGCAGGCGATCACGTCACGTATGACGATCTGCTCGAACGCGCGCCCGCCGACGCCGAGGCGATGGTCACGCCGGAAAAGATGGGCGAGCGCTACGATCGGGCAGAAGCCGCGATGGACGAACTGCGCGAGCGCATTCGTGCCGCCAGGCTCGACGTGCTGATCGTCGTCGGCGACGATCAGACCGAGTTGTTCCGGACAACGAATAATCCTGCGTTCGCGATCTACTACGGCGAGACGATCCGCAACGCCAGGCGTGTGACTGGCGAGAATGACAGCTGGTACGCACGCGCGCGCACCATGCGCCAGGAGCCCGATGCCGACGTCGACTATCCCGTCAGGTCGGACATGGCGCGCTGGATGATTCGCGAACTCTGTGAACGCGACTTCGATATGGCGGCAATGGACGGTCTGGAGCGCGGCCAGTACGAAGGCCATGCGTTTTCGTTCATTCATCGGCGCTATCTGCAAGGCCTCGATTTGCCGGTCATTCCGGTAATCGTGAACACCTTCGATCCGCCCAATCAGCCCACGCCGCGCCGCTGCATGCAGCTGGGCGCCGCGTTGCGGGAGCTGATCGAGGCGTACCCCGAAGACCTGCGCGTGGGTGTGCTCGCCTCGGGCGGCCTCTCGCACTTCGTGGTCGACGAGGAGCTCGACACCGGCATCATCGACGCGATCCGCCGCAAGGACAGCGCCTGGCTGGCCGCGCTCGATCCGAAGCAACTACAGGCGGGCAGCTCGGAGATTCGCAACTGGATCATCGCGGTTGAAGCGGTCAAATCGCTCGACCTCGACTGGGTCTCGTACACGCCGGGCTATCGCAGCCCCGCGCTGACCGGCACGGGACTGTGTTTCGCCGCATGGCGCACGCTTGCCTGACCCGCGTTGATGCGGCAGGTACATCTACGGAAGACAACCAACATGACTGACCAGAACGTACAGCGTCTGCGCCGGCTCGATTGCTGTGCCGTCTCGGACGCGCTCGACAAACTCAAACTGCCCGGCGTGGTGAGCGGACTGCCGCAGCGCTCGGGCGACAGGCGAATCGCCGGCCGCGCGATCACCGTCAAACTCGGCACCGGCGAAGCGCCGCCCGGACCGCCCGTGCATCTGGGCTGCACGGCAATCGAACAGGCCAATGGCGAGAACGTGATCGTGATCGAACAGCGCAGCGGCGTCGAAGCCGGCTGCTGGGGCGGTCTGCTCTCGCTGGCGGCGAAAGTGCGGGAGGTCGCGGGCGTGGTGGCCGATGGTGCGCTGCGCGATATCGACGAAGCCATCGCCTACCAACTGCCCGTATTCAGCCGCGCGACCACCGCGCGCACGGCGCGCGGCCGCGTGGTCGAGAAGGGCACCAACGTACCGGTGCAGATCGGGCAGGTGCAGGTGGAGGCCGGCGACTATGTGGTGGCGGACAACAGCGCGGTGATCTTCATCCGCGCCGGCGACATCGGCATCGTGCTGGACACTGCCGAAACGATTGTCGCGAAGGAAGCCGCAATGGCCAAGGCGATCCTGGCTGGCTCGCCCGTCGGGAAGGTGATGGGTGGCAACTACGAACACATGCTCACGTGAGCCCATTCCCTCCACGAGGACACATCATGACGAACGACAACCGCAACGTCGAACGCGCCAGCCAGCTCGATACGGCGACCCTCTCCGACGCGCTCGACAAACTCGGCATCGCCGGGCAGTGCTACAGGATCAAGGCTCGCAGTGCTGACTTCCGGCTCGCGGGCCGCGCCTGGACACTCAAGTACGGTCCTGCCTCGAACCCGCCTGGCACGGTCGGCGACTATATCGACGACGTGCCGCCCGGCGCGGTCGTCGTGCTCGACAACGGGGGACGCGAAGACGCGACCGTCTGGGGCGACATCCTGACCGAGATCGCACACCGCCGCGGCCTGGGCGGCACGGTCATCAACGGCGTGTGCCGCGACGTCGCGCTGTGCCTGAAGCTCGGCTATCCCGTGTTCAGCCGCGATCACTGGATGCGCACCGGCAAGGATCGCGTACAGGTCGAGGCGACCAACATTCCGGTCAATCTCGGCGAGGCTCGCGTTCAGCCTGGCGACATCCTGCGCGGCGATGCCGACGGTGTGATCGTGATCCCGCGCGAGCACGAGGACGCCGTGCTCGACGCGGCCGAGACCATCCAGCATGCGGAGGACGCGATTCGCGAAGCCTGCCGCGGCGGCATGCGTCTGGACGAGGCGCGCCAACAGTTCAAGTACCACCAGCTGCAGACGCGGGGGAAATAAACATGAAAGAACACGATTGCGCAACGACGGTGCGCACCACGATCGAACGCGTCGAGGCGAGCGTGGTCGGCACCGCGCGCACGTTGCCCGCGGCGACGCTGCACGAAGCCGGCGGCAAGATCGGCGCGCTGCCCGCCGCGATCAAGCCGGTGGCCCCGGACTTCAGGATCTGCGGCACGGCGATTACCGTTCATTCGCCCGGGGGCGACAACCTCTGGCTGCATCGCGCGCTTGTGCTCGCGCAACCGGGCGATGTGCTGGTGGTCTACACCAACGGCATCTACGAGCACGGCTACTGGGGTGAAATCATGACGACCGCGGCCAAGGTGCGCGGACTTGCCGGGCTTGTCATCGACGCTGCGGTGCGCGACGGGGAGCTGCTCGAGCGGATCGGCTTCCCGGTGTTTTCGCGAGGCCTGTCGATTCGCGGGACGGGCAAGGATTACGGCGCGATCGGCTGGATCAACGAGCCGGTGCTGATCGGCAATGTAACGGTCAATGCGGGCGACCTGATCGTCGGGGACCGCGACGGCGTGGTTGCGATCCCGCGCGCGCAAGCAGCGGACGTGGTTCACAAGGCCGCGATGCGCGAGGCCGATGAGGCAGCGATCTGCAGGCGCATCGAGGCTGGCGAGACGACGATGCAAATCTACAACTTCCACTGAGCTGAACATGACCTCGAAGCCCGACCCCCATTCCGGCTTTGCGCCGGAACTCACCGTCGCCGGCTCAATAGCGACGATCACGCTGCGCCGCCCCGAGATGGCGAACCGTCTGGAACCGGCCGACCTCGCGACGCTGCGCGGCTTCATCCGCGAAGTGAACGCGCGACGAGAAGTGCTCGTGCTGCGGTTGTGTGCCCAGGGCCGGCAGTTTTGCGCTGGCTTCAATATCGGCAGCATTGCGGACGGCAATGCGGGCGCGAGCTTCGAGGCGCTCGCCAACGAACTCGAGCGCGCGCGGCCGGTGACGATCGCGGCAATCAATGGCGGCGTGTACGGCGGCGCAACCGATCTCGCGCTCGCCTGCGACTTTCGGATCGGCATCGAAACGAGCCAGATGTTCGTGCCGGCTGCGCGACTTGGCTTGCTGTTCTATCGCGACGGCCTGCAGCGCTATGTTTCGAGGCTGGGGCTGAATACCGCGAAAAGGCTGCTGCTTGGGGCCGCGACCTTCGATGCCGCACAGATGCAAGCCTGCGGCTTTCTCGATGCGGTCGTGCCGCAGCACGCTCTGGCCGAAGAAGTCGAGCGGTTGAGCGCCGAGCTTGCCGCGATGGCACCGTTGGCGCTGCTCGGCATGAAGAAGCATCTGAACCGGATCGCAAGCGGCACGTTCGACGAAGACGAGTTTCGGCGCGACGTGACGCAAGCCGACGCATCGCAGGACTTGCGTGAAGGCGCGCTGGCGTGGCAGCAGAAGCGCAAGCCGGTATTTCGCGGCGAATAGGCTTCGAAGCAATGCAAAAAGCGCTTGGGCTTCGAACCGCAAGCTGCCACGAAAACGGGAGACCATCCATGGAAATCGACGAGAAAGAGACTCTCGCGCGCCTTTACGGCTCAAACGGCTCGCTGCCTGCGGTGACGACAACGCTCGGCGGGAGATTCCTGTCGCTCGTGGACGGCACGCTTGAGGCGCATTACGTGGGCGCACCGGCGTTCCTCAACCCGGCGGGTCAGGTGCAGGGCGGCATGCTGTGCGCGATGCTCGACGACGTCACCGCGACGCTCGTGATGTCAACGCTGGCTGAAGGCGAATACTGCGCCACGCTCAGCCTTGGCACCTCGTTCCTGCGGCCCGCGAAGCCCGGCCGCCTGATTGGCCGGGCAACGCTGGTGCGCAGGGGGCGCGGTGTGTGCAACGTGAATGGAGAGCTGTGGCAGGACGATAAGCTCGTTGCAACGGCGTCGGCCGTGTGCATGATCGTCGCGCGTTGAACCCGGCGCGCGCGTCGGGCCGAACTGTATCGCCTTCCTCATCTATGAAAATGACGTTGAACCGCAAGCTTCTTTCGATGATCGCCTTGCTGTGGATCGGCCTCGTGCTGATCGGCGCGTTTGGCGCGTGGCAGGCGCGCTCGTCCATGCTCGCCGACCGCCGCGAGCAGATGCGGGCTCTCGTGCAGCAGGCCCAGAGCCTCGCCGGCCACTACTATCGGCTCGCGCAGAAGGGTGCGCTGAGCGATGTGGACGCACGCCGGCAGGCGTTGGCGGCGTTGGCCGACCTGCGCTATGGCGAGGACGGCTATGTCGCGATCATCGATTCGCATCTCGTGATCGTGATGAATCCATTCCTGCCGCAGATGACCGGCAAGGATGTCAGCCGGATGATGGATGGCGCCGGACAGCCGCTGTTTCCGAAGCTGGTGGCTGCCGGCGATCGGCCTGGCGGCGGCTTCGCCGATTACGTGGGCCGCAAGCCCGACAGCGACCTTCACGCAGTCAAGACCAATTACGTAGCGCACTTCGCACCTTGGGACTGGTACATCGCGACTGGCATGTACATGGACGACATCGATCACGCGTTTTACGCCAGTCTGGCGCGCTGGCTCGCCGTCACTGCGGTCCTTGCCGGCGTTTCGACGGTGGTGATGGGGTTCGTGGTGCGTAGCGTTCTGGGTGCGCTTGGCGGCGAAATGGAAGTGGCGGTCGCCGCAGCGCAGCGGATTGCGCAGGGCGACCTCGGCGCGGACGTGCCGGTGCGTCACTGCGAACGGCCGAGCCTGATGCTGGCGCTTGCCACCATGCGCGACGGGATCGTCGAAACGGTAGCGCACGTGCAGGCCGGTGCGGAGAACGTCGACGTCGGCGCGCACGAGATTGCATCCGGCAATGCCGACCTTTCCAGCCGCACGGAAAAGCAGGCTGCCGCGCTGGTGCAAACGGCGTCGAGCATGGACGAGATGACCGCCAACGTGAAACGCAACGCCCAGAGCGCCGAGCAGGCAGCCCGCCTCGCGAGCGAGGCAGCCGAAGTTGCAAGGCAAGGCAGCCGGGCCGTCGACGGCGTGGTGCATACCATGGGCAATATCACCAGCACTTCCCGGGAGATCGGCAACATCATTGGCGTGATCGACAGCATTGCGTTCCAGACCAACATCCTCGCGCTGAATGCTGCGGTCGAGGCGGCGCGCGCGGGCGAGCAAGGGCGCGGTTTCGCGGTGGTTGCTTCGGAAGTGCGCAGCCTCGCGCAGCGCTCGGCGGCGGCGGCGCGGGACATCAAGGATCTGATCGGCGCATCGACGCAGGCGGTCGAGGTGGGCGCTGAGCAGGTATCGAACGCGGGCGCGACGATGGGCGACATCGTGAAGGCGGTCACGCGCGTCCATGCAATCCTCGACGAAATCAGCTGCGCGTCGCTGGAACAGAGCGCCGGTATCGAGCAGGTGAATCGTGCGATCGGCGAGATGGACGAGGTGACGCAGCAGAACGCAGCGCTGGTCGAACAGGCTGCGGCTGCCGCGCACTCGTTGCAAGATCAGGTCGCCAGCCTGCGCGATGCAATTGGCCGTTTCACTTTACCCGTGACATCCGCCATGCGAATTGAACGGTTGGGCGTTCGATAAGCGAGTCTGCGGAAGTCAACTCATGGTCGCATCCCCGGTGAGCGGTGCAGGGATTGCAGCTCCGGCTTTACAGGGCGGGATAGTCTCGCTTTTATGGTCCTACGGTCAGGTAGCAGTCGCATTACCCGCTTTCGCAGGCGCATAAGCAAGTTTGTCAATTCAGTAAGCCTATGCTAGTCAAGGAACAGACATGAAAATCCTGGTCGCGGTCAAACGCGTAGTCGATTACAACGTGAAGGTCCGGGTGAAATCGGACGGCACGGGTGTCGACATTGCGAACGTGAAGATGTCGATGAATCCGTTCGATGAAATTGCGGTGGAAGAAGCGGTGCGTCTGCGTGAAGCGGGCGTGGCGGCCGAGGTGATCGTCGTGTCGGCAGGCGTTGCGCAGGCTCAGGAAACGCTGCGTACGGCGCTCGCAATCGGTGCGGATCGCGCTGTGTTGATCGAGTCCAATGAAGACCTGCAGCCGCTGGCGGTCGCGAAGCTGCTGAAGGCATTGGTCGACAAGGAACAGCCTTCGCTCGTGATTCTGGGCAAGCAGGCCATCGACGACGACTCGAACCAGACCGGCCAGATGCTCGCTGCGCTGGCCAATCTGCCGCAAGCAACCTTTGCATCGAAGGTGGTCGTGGCTGACGGCAAGGCCACTGTGTCGCGCGAAGTGGATGGCGGCGCCGAGACGCTGTCACTCAAATTGCCCGCTGTCATCACCACCGATCTGCGCCTGAACGAGCCGCGCTACGTGACGTTGCCGAACATCATGAAGGCGAAGAAAAAGCCGCTGGAAACGCTCAAGCCTGCGGACCTGGGCGTGGACGTCACGCCGCGCCTGAAGACGCTGAAAGTCGCCGAGCCGCCCAAGCGCTCGACCGGTGTCAAGGTGCCGGACGTGAAGACGCTGGTCGAGAAGCTGAAGACCGAAGCCAAGGTGCTTTAAAGAAAACGGCAACTATGTTGCATGGGACTGGAGTAAGCGCTAAAGCGCTAACTCCAGTCGACACACGGAGACGGACGACATGACAAATCTGGTAATAGCAGAACACGACGCCCCGCAGGAAGCCCCCTTTGGGGGCAACGCGTCGATCAAGGCCGCGACGCTGAACACGATCGCAGCGGCGCAGAAGATCGGCGGTGACATTCATGTGCTGGTGGCAGGTCACAACGCGCAAGCCGCGGCGGATGCAGCGGCGAAGATTGCAGGCGTGGCGAAAGTGCTGCTGGCCGACGCGCCGCAGCTCGAAGCGGGCCTCGCGGAAAACGTTGAAGCGACCGTGATCAAGATTGCGAAGGACTACACGCACATCCTCGCGCCGGCGACCGCCTACGGCAAAAACATCGCGCCGCGTATCGCCGCGAAGCTCGACGTCGCGCAGATCAGCGACATCACCGCCGTGGACTCCCCCGACACGTTCGAGCGCCCAATTTACGCGGGCAATGCGATCGCGACGGTGCAATCGGTTGATGCGATCAAGGTCATCACGGTGCGTTCGACCGGTTTCGATGCAGTCGCAGCCGAAGGCGGCAACGCAACGATCGAGAAGATCGAAGCGGCAGCCGACACGGGCCTCTCGCAGTTCGTGAGCCGCGAAGTGACGAAGCTGGACCGTCCGGAGCTGACGAGCGCGAAGGTCATCGTCTCGGGCGGCCGGGGTCTGGGCAACGGCGAGAACTACACCAAGGTGCTGGAGCCGCTGGCGGACAAGCTGAACGCAGCGTTGGGCGCATCGCGTGCCGCAGTCGATGCGGGCTTTGTACCGAACGACTATCAGGTGGGCCAGACCGGCAAGATCGTCGCGCCGCAACTGTACGTGGCCGTCGGCATCTCGGGTGCGATCCAGCATCTGGCGGGGATGAAAGATTCGAAGGTGATCGTCGCAATCAACAAGGACCCCGAAGCACCGATTTTCAGCGTAGCCGATTATGGTCTCGTTGGCGATCTGTTCATTGAGATTCCGGAATTCGCGAGCGAACTTTAATCGCGTGCATAGAGGTCCGTGATGACACCGTTCCGCATATCGGCACTTCCGCCACTCGCGGGGGTTTGTTTCCCCGGAGCGGCTGCGCTCGCCGTCTCCGGCATCAAGCGTTATGACATGCGGACAGATCCACCGCTTGGTCCCGCGCATCATCCGATGCGTGGTCCCCGAGACCCGTGGTTCGAACAAACGGGTTGACGCAGCGTGGCTTAGCGGGATCGAAGTAGTCGGAGCAACACATGGGTACTCGGGAAAAGTCATTGCGCGTGCTGGTCGAGAATTGGTTGGGACCGGACGCTGCGAAGCATGCTCGCGTGACACGCTTCAGTCACTCGCGACGTAAGCAGTGGCGCTATGTCTGTGTAGAGGCGGATCACCCGTCAGGTAAGCTGGCGTTCGTATTCTTTCGTCACGACGAGGGTTCGTGGTGCGTATTCCCGCCGGAATACAAGCGACCAGCGATGAATCTCGCACGATTCATCTCTTCGCCGGCGGCGAGCGCAGACCGCATACCGCAATGTGCAGGTGACGATGTCGCGGGCCGATCGCTTCACGACCTCTGACCGGATAGCGCACGTCAACGCCGCTGAGCGTGAGTGTTCGCAGCGACGCGATCGACTCGATCACGGCGCTCAGTTGCCCGACAAACCGTTAGCGTTTACACCGAGAGAGTCCCTGTTCGGGCGCGACCATGCGACCAGCGCGAGCACTTGAGCCTGGCGTGGCGCATGCGATCGATCGCGTGACCGGGTGATCGCAGATTTCCGCCACTCGACGCTACCGCAAAAGTCGTCAACAATTGCCGTTTAAAAGCGAGACGGTTCGCTTTGGGCGCATTTCCGGGCGTTCTTACGTAAGCGCGTATGCAATCTCCGCCGGACTCAACGGGAGCACACGCAAAGACGATTGCGGGCGGGCTCCGAACGGCGGCCGGCTTGCCAGTACAAGGCGCCATGCGATTTTTTCGACGCCGCCTGTCCATCCGCATGCGGCCCGAGCGTCATTGTAGTGGCGGCGCGATCAGATCCAACCGCCTCAACCCCATGACAGGAGGCTCAAATGCAATACCTATTGATGATCTATTCAGAAGAAAACGGCTGGAACCAGATGACCGACAGCGAACGGCAGCAAGGCGTCGCCGCGTACAAGGCGTACACCGAATCGTTGAAAAAAGCCGACGTGCTGGTGGGCGCCAACCGGTTGCAGCAAACGAGCACGGCCACCACCGTGCGGCTCCTCGACGGCAAGCCACAGGTGCTTGACGGACCCTATTCCGATACGAAGGAGCAACTCGCCGGGTACTACCTGATCGATGTGCCCAACCTGGACGCGGCGATCGCGTGGGCGTCGCGTTGTCCCGGCGCGGCGCACGGCCTCATGGAAGTGCGCCCGGTCTGGACCGCCCCTTACGACGCGCCATCTGCTGCATGAGTCCTTCCGGCAGCGGCCGCGACGGTGACGGCACCGCGCATCTGATCGCCGAAGCGGTCGCTCGCCGCAGTTACGGCAAGCTCGTCGCACTGCTGGCGATGCGCACGCGCGACGTGGCCGCGGCCGAGGACGCGTTGGCCGACGCGTTTGCAGCCGCGCTCGCGGACTGGCCGGCGCGCGGCTGCCCCGCGAATCCCGAAGCGTGGCTGATGACGGTTGCGCGACGGCGGGCGCTCGATGGCGCGCGTCATCGCCGTCTCGGCGACGAAGTGGTGAACCAGCTTGCCATCCTCGCCGATGAAATCGACGAACGCGAAGCCGGCATGTTGCCCGACCGACGGCTTGCGCTGCTGTTCGCCTGCACGCACCCTGCGCTCGAGGCCGCGATTCGCACGCCGCTGATGCTGCAGGTGGTGCTGGGGCTCGAAGCGAAGACGATTGCCTCGGCGTTCCTGATGTCGCCCGCCGCGATGAGCAAGCGCCTCGTGCGCGCGAAGAACAAGATTCGCGAAGCGGGCATTCCGTTCAGCGTGCCGGAGCGCGAGGAATTGCCCGGCCGGCTTGCTGCGGTGCTGGAAGCGGTCTATGCGGCGTATGCAGAAGGGTGGACCGATCCGGTCGGCGGCGATGCCGGGCAACGCGATCTGGTTGGCGAGGCGCTGTTTCTTGCGCAACTGCTCGTCGAGCTGCTGCCCGAGGAGCCGGAGACGCTTGGTCTGCTCGCGTTGATGCTTTATGCGCACGCGCGGCGCGGCGCGCGACGGAATGCAGCCGGCGACTATGTGCCGCTGTCGGGTCAGGATCCAGCGACATGGGACGCGCCGATGATCGACGCAGCGAACGCACTACTACGGCGCGCGAGCGCATTCAACGCGATCGGACGCTTTCAGCTCGAGGCCGCGCTGCAGTCGGCGCATATCCACCGCTGCGAGACGCATCGCCCGAACTGGGACGAGATCGTGCAGCTCTACGATGCGCTGCTCGCGATTGCGCAGTCGCCGGTGGTCGCGGTGAACCGCGCGCTGGCGCTGGCGGAACGCGACGGCCCGCACGCGGCGCTCGACGCACTCAAGCGCTATGCGGACGATCCGCGGCTCGCCGACTACCAGCCCTACTGGGCTGCGCGCGCCGATGTGCTGGCGCGTGCCGGCGCGACGGCCGAAGCGCTCGGCGCGTACGATCTCGCGATCGGACTCGCGCGCGATCCGGCCGTGCGCCGGTTCCTGCAGCGCAAGCGCATCGAGGCGTCATCGAAGAAAAGTTAGCTGTCCATACGAGCCTGGCCGTACACGTCGCAGGAATGTGAAAAATCAAGGCTTGGATGCCAGGAGTCGACGGCAAATTCCGCCGGGTGCAGTACGTTCTGTGCGTTGCGCACCCGTTGATCACTAAACCGGCTTCTGTTCCAATGCGACGCTACCTTCGATGACTTCGATGAGTTCACCTATCTCGACCGCTGGCAGCGGCCGGCCATAAAGGTATCCCTGAATCTCGTCGCAACGGTGACGTGCAAGAAAGTCGCGTTGTTCTTCTGTTTCCACCCCTTCAGCGACGACTTTCATACCGAGGGTATGACCAAGACCCAATATAGCCTTCACGATGGCTTCGTCCTGAGTGCACTGGCCGATACCGCTCACGAAAGACGTGTCGATCTTTAGCGTATCCGCCGTGAAGTGACGAGCGTAGGCGAGGCTGGAATAGCCGACACCGAAATCGTCAATAGCCACAGCGACGCCCATCGCGCGAATGGCATGAAGCAAGGGAAGCGTTGCCGGTTCTATCATTGCGTTTTCGGTGATTTCGATTTCCAGCAAGCGCGGGTCAAGCCGGCTGCGTTGCAGAGCACGCGCGACGGTAGCCGGTAGGTCTCCGCGTGAAAATTGCACAGGTGAGACGTTCACCGACACTCGGATACCGGGTCGTTCGCTCGAAATCTGCCGGGCTTGCAGACAAGCGCGTTCCAGAATCCACTCGCCGATCGGTACGATCAGACCGCTTTCCTCGGCCTGCGGAATGAACTCGCCCGGGCTGACGAGTCCCAGTTCAGGATCTCGCCAGCGCAGCAACGCCTCCAGGCCCGTCACCCGTCCTTCTTTCACGGATACTTTCGGCTGGTAATAAAGTTCGAACTCACTGAGTTCGAGCGCCCGTCGCAATCTGGCCGCCAGTGCGAGGCGGTCGGCGCTCGCGCGCGCTAGCGCAGGCTCAAATCGGCGGGTTCGGTTTCGTCCTTCGGACTTGGCGCGGTACAGCGCCGTGTCGGCATTGCGCAAAAGCGTTTCTGCATCGCTGCCGTCCTCCGGGTACCAGGCGATGCCCATGCTGGATTCGATATGCAGCGGAAAGCCTGCCACAGTGAAGGGGGCGCAAATCGACGCGTTTAGCTGCGCCAGTGTCGACTCCACGGCTTCGGCTTCATGAGCGCCGTACAACAGAATCACGAACTCGTCGCCACCATACCGGGCGACAAAATCGCCGTTGCGCAGTCCGGTGGAGAGCCGGGTTGCCACTGTTTGCAGGGCTTCATCGCCAGCGCTATGCCCTAACGTGTCGTTGACGTCCTTGAAGTTGTCGAGATCCACGAACACCAGCGCGATTCTCTCGGCTTCCTCGTGGGCGCGCACCAGCATCTGCCGCAATGTGACACCGAGCGAAAACCGGTTGGGCAGCAGCGTGAGCGCATCCTGGCGCGCCTGCTGCCGCAACAGTTCATGCGAATGGACCAGATCGGAAGCATCGCTGAATACACTGATGTGGTGCGTAACAGTACCGTTGTCGTCAAAAACCGGCGCGACGTGAAGCCGATTCCAGAACAGGCTGCCATCGCGCCGATGGCTGCGTAAAAGAGCCGCGCCTTCGGTGTTGGTCCTCAACGCTTCGCGGACAGTGACGGCTGCAGGGTCATCATGTTCATGCCCAAGCAGAAAGCGGCAGTCGCTGCCGATGATTTCCGAACGCCCATAGCCGGTGATACGCTCGAAAGCAGGATTCGCGTAGATCACGATATCGCCACCATCGACGGGCTCCGTGATCAGGACGGCGTCCAATGTGGAATCCAGCGCGCGGCCGCGCAGCCGCAGTTCACGTTTCGCGGCTTCGTGTTCAGTGACTTCGATCGCGGTGATGAAGCATGCTTCGTGGCCCGCATACGAGAGGAAATGAAACGATACCTCAACGTAGATGACGGTGCCGTCCGCGCGCAGGTGGCGGCGCAGCCCTGCTGAACCGCTGCGGCCCGACGCGAGCAGGTACGTCTCGAGATCGGAACGAAACTTGGCAACATCGCTTTCGGGCCTCAGATCGCAAAAAGAAAGACCCAGAAACCGTTCCAGAGAATACCCGTACTGACGTTGGGCCGCCGCGTTCGCAGTCAGAACGCTGAGGGACGTCGTGTCGTAGATCATCATCGCGAGCGGATGTTCCTCGAAGTACTCGTGGAAACGCGATTCCGCTTCTGCAGCAACGATTCTTGCCCGAGTCCTCGCTAGCGAGGCGCGATGACTCGCCAGGAACCCGTACGCCAGAAACGATGCTGCGGCTACTGTGGCAAGACAGAGCGCGCCCCGTTCGTGCGCGAGCCGCCGCTCCGAGGCCGCCTGCATTTTCGCAACGCGCACTTCCTGCTGGGTGCGCATCGCTGATAGCTTATCGGCGATTTGCCGGAATGAACTGTTGGCATTCAACAGTTCCTTGCTATCAATAGCAACCCGTGAGCCGCTCTGGATCGTATGTTGCGCAGCATTTTCAAGTTGTAGCGACCACTTCGCGGACAACTGCCTGAGCTCGACGATTGCCGCCTGATTTCCGGGGTCGCCAGCCATGGCGTTTTCGAGCCGCGCATAGACGGCCGCCACCTGACTCGCCCGAGTCACCGGCCAGGCATGGGATCCGTAGCTCACGGTGCCAACGCCTTTCAAAAAATCGGTATTCGCCGCTGTGTGAAGCGCGAGAAGCGTCTCAAGACAGTTCTGAATCTGCAATGACGCCTGCAGTTCGCGGTCCGCCGTCTGCTGGGAGGCGAACATGCCGAGTGCGGTGAACACCACAATGCTTGCGGCCGCAGCGGCAAGTAATGCCGCCGCGAGCGCTGCGCCACTATGCTCGGCCAGGCGGCTCAGAAGAGCCGCTGGTGGTTGCTTCTGTTGCGGTTGCACCCTATTGCCCGATTGATGAAATGCCTGTCTAGTGGATATCGGCGTTCCATCAAACAGCTTTAGTCAGGATGAACCATGACCCGCGAGCCGTACGCCCCGTCGGTTGTTGGTGTCCCGGCGGAGTTTGGCTGACGCGGATCACCCGGGCCGTGCTTTTGGCTTGCAACGAGGACGTTCAGTGTCGAAACCACGATCCCGTGTGCGGTTGGCCGCTTCAAACGCCGTTAGAACCGGTAGGCCACCGAGGCCATCGCATTGAAATCCAGCAAGCGCTCGGGAATGGGGCTGCCAGCAGCGACCTTGCCGAGGCGGCCGATGACCGCAACCACATTCGCTGACCAGTGCGGCGCAATCTCGTAGCTGGCATCGATGTTCAGGTGAACGTCTCGCAATCCGGAGCGTGCCGCATACGCAGGCAATCCGGAGGCTGCGCTCTGCTGTGGTGTCACGCCGAAGAAGGTGTTGTTGTATCGCCCGCTCGCCCACGTCACGCCCGGTCCCACCGAGAACAGAAAGGCACCCCACGGGGCGGATGCCACCAGATCGGCCATCGCAGTCAGGCCTTGGCCCGTTCCGGCAATGTCCTGGTAGAGATTGACCGAGCCGGTGAACGCCCACCAGGTGTAATCCGCAAAGAGCCGTAGCTTGGGGCCGTAATGCACATCGGGCAGACCTTTCAGGCGCGGATCGTCGGATGCTTTCCTCGACTGGAAATCGAAACTCAGCGACGCGCCGGCATGATAATTCTCGCCGTGCAGTGCGTTGACGCCCAGCACGTCGGGGCCTTGTGAGAATACGCGGTCGCGCCACGAGATGTCCTGCACCGGCAAAGGAAGCAGTTTGAGCCGCGAAGAGCCGGGGAACTCGGGGAATACATAGATGCCCGGCCCGATCGAAACCTTCCAGTCACTCGGCGCCTCGGGCTCCGCGGCGCTCGCCACGCGAGTGGTGCTGGTGAGGCAAAGCACGGTGGCCGCTGCAAACAGCACGCAGCGGTGTCCGGCGCATGGGCCCGCGGTCATCGCCAACGTCATGCTTTTCCCGCTATGGTGGCCAACTGCCTGAGGCGTCGCGCGAGCGCGCGCGAGACCACGGGGGTCGGACTGCCCGCAGAAATCGAAACAGCGGCGCTTTCGCGCAGAAACAGCGCGCATTCCCGCGCGACCACCTCGCGCTCGTTGTCCGACGTGATCATGTGATACGAGTCGTCCAGCCAGATTGTCCGCACAAACGACGCACCCACGTTCGCCGCGACGAGCCGCGCATTGTGCGGACTCGAAGTCTCGTCGTCGATTGCGTGGATCACCAGGCAGTCGGAATTGACGCTTTTGAGATTCTTGCGCACATGGCTGGCAAGTCGCCGCGCCTCGTGAAGCGCGGGCATGCCGATCGACGCTGGCCCGACCTCGCTGATTTCGTTCTTCTGCATCGCGCGGGCAATCTTCGAGCGCAGCGCTTCGTTTCGCAGTCCGTAAGGTTCACGCTCACGATAGCGGTACCGGGAGCGCACCGGCGTGTAGTACAGCCAGTTCAGCAAGAATCGGTACCATGGGATGGCCCAGCCGTCGTAGTCGAGCGTGACCGACAGCAGGAGCAACGCTCGCGCCGCGGGCCGCTCGTGGGCGACCGCGGCGGCCAGCGTCGCGCCCATCGACAGACCGCATACCGAGACATGGCGGTAGCGCGCGGCAAGCGCGTCGAATGCGTCGAGGGCGGCGCTCACCCATTGCTCCATCGGTGCGGGTTTCGTACCCGCGCTATAGCCGGAAAGCTCAGGCGTGTGCGTCGCGAAGCCGTCTTCGATCAGATAGCGGGCAATGAAGCGCAATTCGAGCGGAGAACTCGACAAGCCGTGCAGAAGCAGCACAGCATGATCGCCGTCCTGCGGACGGGGAGGGTAGGCTTGCGTCATGGTGTCAGTCTTCGGCCCGCAGGACCAGGAAGTCGCCCGAGGGCGTGACGAAGCGTTCGCAGATGCACTCGACGGCCCGCCAGTCCTGCCCGCCCGTAAGGATCCGCATGCGGTGATGCCCCGGCACTAGCCGCTCGCATACACGGGCAAGATCTTCGTGATGCACCTGAGCATGTCTCGCACCGAATGCGATGCCCGCCTGAAAAGCGCGCTCGTCGATGATTCCGTCTGCTGTCGCCGGCGTAACAGGGTGGACGAAACCGCCCGGGATCGCGCTGGTTGCGGGGTCGATGGCCTTGATCGCGACGAGCGCGCGGCTATGATGCACGATGTGATGGAGCATGCGGCGCATTTCGTCGGTCGCCCGGCGCGCCAGCAGCCGCTCGTTGTCGTGACGCAAAAGCATTTCATAGCGCGACTGCGACACGGCCGTCTGCAACTCGGCGCGATATTGCGCCCGCCGCAACCGCTCGATCAGGGTTATCACGATGAGCGTGATGAGCGGATACGAGATCAACAGCCGGATGTCGGACCGGTCGATCACATCAAGATGCCCATACGGCGGCACGAAAAGATAGTCGGCAAGGCAAAGCCCCGCCAGCATCACGCACAGGGCGGGACCGAGCCCGCAATAAAATTCAACGAGTGCGGCCGCGATGAGAAAGGCGCTCGCCGGCATGATGGACCCGAGCAAGGGATGCAACAGCGTACGAATGGCGGCGGCGCTAAAAAGTGCAGCGCCGGCGATGACCCACCGCCTGCGCCCGCGGGGCGCCCATCGGCGGGAATTTTGTACTTCCATGTCAGGTGAACGGTCGTGATTCCTGGTGGCTCAATAACGGCAAAAGCACCGGGATTCTTTAGGCTTGCAGCGCGGAAAAGGATTGGCGGAGGCTGGCAATCCGAGTCGGTCGGCGACCGGCGTTGTCGCCGACCGCGCATTCCTGCATCTGGACAACCGATACGATAGCAAGTGTGTTCTGCTGCTCGCAGGCTGCGTGGGGGCCTGCTCGGCACAGCGCTCGCGGCCGGTCTGGTCCAACGGATTGCGAAGATGGGCTCAGGCCGCGGCAATCACGCGTGCGTCGCTTTTGTCGATGGCTAGCGTCTCGGGTACACCGTGCCAGGCCATTGATTTCTTTCTAAGCGTGGTGTGGCAGTAACTTGACCGTGTTATGCGCGTAGTCGCCGCCAGCGGGCGGTTTAACGACGTGTTCGATCCGGCGCAGGGGCGCGTGACGGCCCCTGTACCCTGCATCGACAATTCACGCGTACCGAAGGAAGCGCATGGATGTTGCATGACTGTCCATTCATCGCTTACCGGGCAACGGGTGCGATACTGCGCCTGGCATGAGATCGGCGATCGTTTTTCGCAACCAGACGTTTCCCGGCTCGCGGTGCAACCGAGCATGCCAATACTGGTGTACCGCGTAGCCAGGCAAGCCGTACGGCACGTCCATATGACGGATCGGCTCGCGCGATTGCATTGCGCGCGCATAGTAGCGCGGGACGGTCGCAATGAGTTCTGTCTCGGCCACGATCTGCGCGACAGCTAAAAAGCTTGGCACGCGCAATGCGATGTTACGGGTGATCCCAGCGGACTTCAGCGCGTCCTCAACCATCGCCATGTGCCCGGTTCCTAGAGTTGAGATGTCCACATGTCTTTCTTCGCAGTAGGCTCCCTTGCTGATGCGCTTTCCAATGCGAGGATGCGAAACGCTCGCGATACATTGAAAGTCCTGTTGAAACAAAGACTGTTGGTAGAAGCCTGCATCGAGCTGGGGCATATATCCCACGGCCAGGTCCACTGCCGCATCTTCCAGCCGGCGCGGCGAATCGGAATTGATTTTTTCTGTCTCAATCCGGATGCCGAAGGCGCGGGACTGCAGGTAATTGAGCAACCGCGGAAGCAGTGATATTTCGCCGAGGTCGGTCATGCACAGACGAAAGACCCGCTGCGCTTTGGCCGGATCAAAACTGGCCGTCCCTGTTCTGGCAGCCTCCAGGTTCTCCCGCACTTGACGCAGCACCGGGTGTAACTGGTCAGCGCGCGGCGTAGGAAGCATGCCACGTTGCGTACGAACGAAGAGTGGGTCGCCATAGTAAGTGCGCAGGCGATTGAGTGCCGTGCTCGCTGCACCTTGCGTCATCCCAAGCTTTTCCGCTGCGCGAGTGACACTGAGAGTCGAATATATCTCGTCGAAGACTGAAAGCCACTCCAGATCGATCGATGCCATGCGCTGCTCCGTGTGATATCGAAATTTTCGATAGATTGTATTGTGCCACGCGGTTGTTCGGATGTTGCGGTGGTGCGAGAATCCAGACACTCCATCCCGTGGCGCGACGTCGATCTCCACATGGAATCGTTTGGTCCCGTATTGAAGGCTCAGAACGTCCGCGCCGAATTCCTAAGCAGATCTAACGGTGCAAGTAAGCAAATCTACGCGAGACAATGACGTCATGCGGAATAATGTTCTTTTGCAAGCCAAAACGCCCGTCAATGCGCTGGCGCCGGAGGTGTGGCGCTGGAGGGCCACTGATATTGCGGAGCAGGTTCGACTGGGTTCCATTTCGTGCGCGGAAGTGCTGCAGGCTTTCCATGCGCGCATCGACGCCGTCAATCCGCGCTTGAATGCGATTGTCCACGAGGACCGCGAGCGTTCAATCCGCGCTGCCCGGCGACTGGACGAACTGCGCCGGAAAACGCCGCATCAGGCAGGAATTCTGTGTGGCGTGCCCATGACCATCAAACTGAACGTAGACGTGATGGGCGAAGCCACAACGAATGGTGTGCCTTCCTATTCCCGACGCGTGGCACCGGCCGACAGCAGCGTGGTGGCCAACCTTCGTCGCGCTGGCGCGATCATCAACGGTCGCACGAACGTTCCGCCGTTTTCTTTCCGGTGGTTCACGGAGGGACCGCTTTATGGAAGAACGCTCAATCCATGGAGCGAGGATTTCACATCTGGCGGATCGAGCGGCGGTGCGGCAGTATCGGTGGCAACAGGGATGTGCGCTGTTGCACACGGAACCGATATTGCGGGGTCCATCCGTTATCCGGCCTACGTCAACGGCGTGATCGGTCTACGCACCACGTCAGGACGTATCCCGGCTTATCACTCGACGACGACGCAGCGCTTCTATGGGCTTCAATCGATGTCGGCCCAAGGGCCACTCGCCCGGTCTGTTGCCGATGCACACCTGGGGCTACGCGCGATGATCGGAGCAGACACGCGCGACCCAACGTGGGTGGACGTGGGGATCGTGCATGATGACGATGCAGAGCCGGTAAAGGTTGCGCTGGTCGACGAGATCCCGAATGCGCCAGTTTGTGACGAGGTAAAGAAGGCACTTCTGCAGGCCGCAACGTCCCTTGCGGCTGCAGGCTATGTGATCGAGCGGGCACAGCCCCCGGCGATCGAACAGTGCGTCGAAATCTGGCAGTCGATCGTGATGACGGAATCGCGGTGCGCGATGATTGCGGCTGTGGCTGAAACCGGCGATCTTCCCATCATGCAATCGGTTCATAACATGGCAGCGTGTGGACCATCCGTCGATCTGGCCGGCTACATCCAGGCCATCGCGCGGCGCGATGAGATGCGCCGCAAATGGAACGAGTTCCTGTCCAGTTATCCACTGCTGCTGATGCCTGTGTCTTGCCGCATGCCTCAACCGTGGGGGGCGGACCTGGGAACTGTCGACGAGATGCGCGAGCTTGTCGCCGCGCAAAGCCCGCTCATGGCTGTAGCCGCGCTTGGACTTCCAGGAATCAGCGTTCCGACTGGGATGTCGGGTGGACTACCGGTTGGAGTTCAACTGGTCGCAGCCAGCTTTCGAGAACTGCGCCTGCTTTGCGCGGCATCGATAGTAGAGCGGGACGCCGAGACTGGATCGGCGTTGGACTACATCGCGATTTAATGAATAGCTGCGGTCATTTGCGCAACCAACACCGCACACATACAAGGTGTAATCAGGAGACGAACGATGTCATCAGCCAACTCGCCGGCGCAAGGATTCGATATTGAGGTTTTCATAGATAGACAAAAGGTCTCGGCATATCAATGGGCGATTCTCGCGCTGTGCTTCCTGATCGTCGCCGCCGATGGATTCGATACAGCCGCCGCCGGATTCATTGCACCCGCGGTGGCAAAAGAATGGGGGCTGACGCGGCTTGCGCTTGGACCTCTGCTGAGCGCTGCTCTCATTGGGTCGGTAGTCGGCGCTCTTACGTCCGGTCCGCTTGCCGACAGGATTGGTCGAAAGCGCGTACTTGCCGTCTCTGTCCTTATGTTCGGCATATTGAGCCTCGCTTGCGCGAAAGCCGGTTCTGCTCAAATGTTGACAATCTTGCGACTACTGAGTGGCATCGGTTTAGGTGCCGCTATGCCCAACGCGACGACCATGGTGTCGGAGTATATGCCGAAGAAGCATAGGGCATTGCTGGTGAACGTCATGTTTTGTGGCTTTACGCTAGGTGCGTCTGTGGGTGGTTTTGCGGCTGCCGGCCTGATACCGGCGTTCGGATGGCAAAGTATTTTCGTGGTTGGCGGCGCGATCCCCGTCCTGCTGGCGCTCGCTCTGTTTGCGTGGTTGCCTGAATCGGTTCGATTCATGGTGGCGAACTCATGGCCGACAGAGAAAATAAACATGGTGCTCAGTTATATTGCCGGAAAAACGGTGGCCGAGAGGCATTTTGCGTTTACTGAGCCTGCGGAAGGAAAAGAGAAATCGCCTATCGCGCTGATCTTGTCGAAAAGGCTCCGGTGCGGAACTGTGCTGTTGTGGATCACCTACTTCATGGGACTACTTGTCTACTTCCTGATGACGAGTTGGCTTCCAACCTTGATGAAGGAGGGTGGAATGAGTTTGCAACAGGCATCGCTAATTACAGCGCTATTTCCACTCGGTGGTGGGTTAGGGGCGATTGTCTGCGGGTTGCTGATGGATCGCGTCAACGCTTACCGGGTGGTCGCATTCACCTACGTCTTGACCGGCGCCTTCATCTGGTGGATTGGCCAGTCAGTTGGAAATACGCTTCTCATCGGTCTATTGACGTTTCTGGCTGGTAGCTGCATGAATGGTGCTCAAATATCCATGCCGGTTCTCGCCGCGGCGTTCTATCCGACCAACGGACGTGCATCGGGCGTCGCGTGGATGCTAGGCATCGGCCGGATTGGCGGAATCATGGGTGCCCTTGCGGGCGGCGCAATGCTGGAGGCCGGTTTTGGAGTGGCATCGATTCTTCAGGCTTTGTCGGTCCCCGCGTTCATCGCCGCGGGCGCGCTTCTAATAAACAACCATCTTGGCAAGAGGTGGATCGACTTCGATTCAATCTTGCGAAAGTCTCATTCGAAATCTAACTAGCCAGCAAGCGGCGGCCGTGCGCCAAAAACCTGAGCTTGATCGCCTGGCTGATTCGCCATCCAGGCGCGGACGAGAACCACCTGAAACGAGCACTCGATGGTCTCACACATGCCTCAGTCCGATCTGGCTGAGCTCCAGCTAGATCGGAGCAAAGATTCGCCCCTGCACCAGCAAATCTCGGATCGCATCAAAGGAGCAATCTCGGCGGGCACTCTACTTCCGGGAGCCCGCCTTCCTTCGTCCCGCAGCTTGGCGTCTCAACTGTCGATTTCGCGCGCAACCGTCGAGCTTGCCTACAGCATCCTCGCCGGGGAGGGTTATCTGACCCGCGAACACGCCGCCGGCACGCGTGTGCAACTGCGCCCGATCGGACGACTCCCGGAACCGTCTACGCGGCCGCCGCGTCCATTGATGCCCGGGCTTGCCTCGGAAGCGGCTCAACTGCCGCGCCCGTTTCAAATAGGACTACCGGCGCTCGACGCTTTTCCGCGCAAGCTTTGGTCACGGCTAGCTGGCCATCACGCGCGATCCCTGTCGCTCTCGAAGATGGTCTACCAGGCGACAACCGGTTTCGGTCCCTTGCGGCAAGCAATTGCTAATCACCTGACCATCGGCCGCGGCATTGCGTGCAGCGAGGATCAGGTCTTCATCACCGCGGGTTTCCTGGGCGCGTTGACGCTGGTCGCGCGTACGTTGCTTAACAAAGGCGAAGAGGTGTGGGTCGAAGACCCGGGCTTTTCTGCTGCGCGTCATACGCTCGAGCTTGCCGGCGGTCATCTCATTCCGATCCCGGTAGATGACCACGGGATGGATATCTCAACCGGAATTGCACTTGCTCCCGCCGCTCGACTCGCCGTGGTCACTCCGGCAGCACAGTTCCCGCTGGGGGCCGCGCTCTCAACGCATCGGAGGTCACAGCTGGTGTCCTGGGCCGCCGAAGCGAGAGCATGGATAGTCGAGGACGACTACAACAGCGAATTCAATCGCCTGGATCGGCCGGTATCGACGCTCATGCAGCTCGATCGCGCGGATCGGGTGCTGCATGTGAGTTCGTTCAGCAATGTCCTGTTTCCTGGCCTGCGTTTGGGATACCTGGTCGTGCCGACTTCGCTGGTCGCTGAGTTCGAACGCATGTCGACACTGTTGCCTTTGCAGCACTCGCTACTCGATCAGATGGTCGTGTCCGATTTCATCACTCAGGGGCACTTCGGTCGCCACCTGGCACGGATGCGAAGTTTGTACACCGAACGGAAGTACGCACTCGTCGACGCATTAAGAAATGTTCTCGGTGATTCTGTTCAGGTAGCGGACACCGGGAGCCTGCACGTGCTGTTGCGGCTGCCTCCGAATTTCGATGACGTTGTGTTGGCCAATCAAGCCCGCGCGCATGGAATGGCGATCACCGCACTGTCTCCGATGGGTTGGCGGACGACGACGGGTCCAGGCTTGCTGCTAGGGTTCACCAATATCGCACCCGACGCGGCAACGGATGCTGCGCGGCGGTTGCAAAGCGCTCTCTCTACCTGGACCTCACCGCGATGAGGATCAAGTCGTGGCGAGCGAACGATACAAGCGGACGCCTGAAGCAGTCAACGAGCGGATCGTCTTCTCACCGATGCCCGCTTTGCAAAGCTCGCAGTAGCCTCGGCCCTTGATCTAACCGAACGTTCGTCGCGCAATGCCGCCAGATGGATTGCAATTGGATGGTCTGGTCGTTTTGACGATTCTTGGCCGTGGTCTGGGCGGTAGACGTCGGCTACTCTTTTCATCAGTCGAGCTTCTCTGAATGAAATCGCAGTTGCCTTCGGGCGCCGCGCAGCAGCGGCTTCCCGAGTTGATTCGTTTAAACGCATTCACCTGATCACAAAGCAATCACTATGCTCTCGTTTTTTTGCACGAAACTGCGCCAATTCCAAGTTGTGGGGTGCGCCGCGTCGCTGATTTTGACGGGGTCGCCCGCGTGGTCGCAAACCACGGTCACGCCCGTCAGCGGACGTGCGGTTGAGTCTGTGCTGGCCGAAAAGCTGTCAGTCGCCCCGGGTAAAGTTCTCACGGCCCAAATCGTGCACTACGCGCCAGGTGGCTCTTCTAAAGCGCATTACCATGACGCCGACGTCTTCGCTTTTGTTCTTTCGGGCAAGATCCTCTCGGCAGAGGAGGGCGACGAAGCAACGGTCTACAACGTGGGGGAAGGGCACTTCGAACGTCGGGGTCAACATCACGTGGTCAGCAAGAACGCCAGCATGACCGAACCGGCGAGCATGCTGGTCGTTTTTATCTCTGACGCGGGTGCGAAGTTGACTACCTTCGATCACTAATCGGCAACTAGCACATGGCCAATGTACAGGCTTCTCTCCCTGGACGCCTGTTGAGGAATGACTGTACGGACAGAATTGCGAGCGCCAGAAAGGTGCGGCAATAAAAGAAAAAAGTAGCGGAGACAGATAATGGATTACCGGACATTTGTGGTCCGATGCGCGGTTTTCTCGGCCGCGCTGCTGACTATTGACGGAGTTACCTCGCCGGATGTCGCGGCTCAGACCGCTGTTGTCGAGGCGCTCCCGTCAGATTCCGCCAGGGGGAAGGTGATACGGCTCGAGGCAACGCCTGAGACGACCCAGTTCGGTTGGTACGACAACGCGCAACCTCCCGTTCTCCGAGTTCACACAGGAGATACGATCGCGATGGAGACGCTGATCCATGGTCATGCCCAGATCGTGCCGGATCTCACAATCGAACAGATGATGGCGCGTGCTAAACAGGAGCAGGCCGAATCTCCCGGTCGAGGAGTGCATTCGATTACAGGGCCAGTCTATGTTGAAGGAGCCAGACCAGGGGATACTTTGAAGATTGAAATCGGTCGAATAGTACCGACGTCTTACGGTCTGAACTTCAATTATCCTGGCGTGGCAGGCGCGTTCCCCAAGCAGTTTCCGCAAGGCCAGCTCAAATATTTCTACCTTGATTGGGCGAGGAACCGGTTCGAGTTCAGCCCAGACATCTTCGTTCCACTAAGACCCTTTCCTGGGATCGTTAGCGTTGCGCGTGCCGAGCCCGGCCGATACGGCACTGTGCCGCCCGGACCGTTTGGCGGCAATCTTGACATCAACGAGATGGTGTCGGGCACGACGCTGTACCTCCCAGTGTTCGTCGATGGGGCGCTGCTATGGTCTGGAGACTCGCATGCGGCACAAGGCAACGGAGAGATCAACCTGACCGCTCTGGAAACCGCTTTCAAGGAACTCGACTTGAAAGTCTCGGTGCTCAAGGGTGTCAAGCTGGATTGGCCGCGAATCGAAACACCGACCCATTGGATTGCCATTGGCTATGACCGGGACCTCAACGTCGCCTTCCAGTTGCTGCAAGAGCAGACGATCAAACTGATCGCTGAGCAAAGCAGGTTATCGACCCCGGCGGCGCGAGACCGCATGCTCGCGACCTGGGACTGTCGGATTTCGGAAGTGGTGAACGTTCTGAAGGGAACCTACTGCATGATTCCCAAGGCAATGGATGCCCGAGCCGCGCCACTGCCCATCAAGGACAGCCCGGACTACCTGGTCACGTACGCCACGGACAAGGATCTGAACAAAGCAATGGACACTGCATCGCTGTCTATGATCGACAAGCTGACCGCGGAAAAGCATCTGTCACGGCTCGATGCTTATTCGCTCGCAAGCATGGCCATGGACTGTCGACTGGGTCCTCCGCTTTCCTCCGAACGCCAAGTGCACTGTCTGATGAAAAAGAGCTATTGGACGGGAGACTAAACATGCGCGAGCTTGCCTTTCTAGTGCGCCTCGCAGCGGCGCTGGCCAGGCTTGGCGTCCTGATTTCTGTCCTCTATATGCAGTCAGCAGAAGCACAAATGGTGGTCGTGGCTACGACGAGTGACGTTGCAAGCCTGGTCAAGGCAGTGGGAGGCGACCTCGTTCATGTCAAAACCATTATTCCACCGACGACGGATCCCGAGGCATTTGAGCCTCGGGCCAGCGACTTTGCGAAGCTGGCCGACGCTGAGCTCATCGTTCGCGTCGGCCTGGGCTATGACTATTGGATCGACAGGCTCACGGATCGACTGCAGCGGCCGGAGCTGCAGCAGGGCAGTCCACGCTCGGTCGATACTTCGACGGGTGTGCCGCTGCTGGAAGTGGCTGGCCGCGATCCGCTTGCTCAGGACGACGGTCACGGACATGGCATGGCCAATCCGCACTATTGGCTGGACCCCGTCAATGCGGAAACGGTCACGGCCAACATAGCGGCCGGCATCATCCGGGTCGCGCCCAGCGCGCGTGACACAGTGGCGGCAAACAGGAACCGGTTTCTCGCTGAGCTACATCAGCGGCTGGCGACCTGGTTAAGGCAACTGGCTCCCTACCGCGGCGCAGCCGTTCTCGCTTATCACAACGGCTGGCCTTATTTCGCACGCCGCTTTCAATTGAACATCGTCGGCTTCATTGAGACAAAGGAAGGCGTGCCACCGAGCGCGGCACACTTGTCCAAGCTGATCGCGGACCCAAGCGGCGTGCGAGCCATTCTGCAAACCCCATTCGAACTGAAACGCTTTTCTGAAATGCTTTCTGCGCGTATGGGGGTACCTGTCGTTACGCTGGCGCCTTCCGTAGGCAGCGTGGCGCAGGCGACAGACTACCTGAGCATGATGGATTACAACGTTGCCGTGCTCTCGCGCACGCTCGCACCGGCTACACGGTGACTTGAAAGTGGCGATCTCACCGTACGATCTTGTCACGCTACTCGCGCCACCTTTTGCGGCGAGCGTGTTATTCGTTGCTATCCATGTCAACTTTGGCTTGCACGTGCTGAAACGTGGTGTCATTTTCGTCGACCTTGCTCTTGCGCAGATGTCCGCACTGGGTGCGACCATCGCGTTCGCGTCTGGGCATCTCCCGACGAGTACTTGGGGTCTTGTCTACACTTTTCTTTTTTCCGCGATCGGAGCGGCGCTGCTCACTGCCGGACGCGGCTTGCCGAAGGTTATCAACAAGGAAGCGTATATCGGCATCCTGTACGTCGTTGCCACCGCGGCAACCATTCTCGCCGTCGACCGTTCGCCGCAGGGTGCGGAGCATGTCAAGCAGATCCTGGTAGGCAGCATCCTTACCGTTTCCGCAAGCGAATTGCCAAAATTCGCGATCCTTTACGGAGGGATCGGCGCCTTTCACTGGATCGCACGTCGCCCTTTGCAGGCTGCATCCGAAGCTGCGGCAGCAGGTCACGCTGGAAGCTCTTTGATCTGGGACTTCCTGTTTTATCTGTCTTTCGGCGCTGTGGTCACGAGTTCTGTGGCGACGGCAGGCGTGCTTCTTGTGTTTTGTTTTCTAATCATCCCCGCAATCATCGGGTCGCTATTCGCGCGCCGCTTCACCGGTGCGCTGATGATCGGCTGGCTCGGCGGAGCGACGGCTAGCGCGTTCGGTCTGGCCGCATCGTTCGAATTCGAGCTGCCGGCAGGCGCCGCCATGGTCATCGCATTCGCCTTGGCGCTCGCGGTCGCGGTCATTCTACGGGGGTTTATCTCGGTGCCGGCGGAGCACCGTAGGCACCGGTTTCGCATCATTGTCCGGTATATATCGGTAACCATTCTGACCACCGTATCGGCGACCATGATTTGGCTCATGGCCATGCCGGGCGCAGACCAGCCGATGCTTGACGTGATGGAGTGGGCCGTTGGCATCGGTCCTGAGACGTTCTTGACGCCGAGCGAGCGGGAGATTTATGCGGACGCCAGGAGAGAGGTCCGTGTTCGTCAATCACAGGCAACCCAGCAGACGAATGTAGAGCGGCGCTCGCGTTGGCAGGGGGCGCCGCTTTCCGACGACGCGGTGCGGCGCATCGGCGCGTTTCAGCAAGCCTTCAACGAGATGGCGCGCGGTGAAGATTTCGTGGTCGAGTCACTCTCCACACGTGCCCGTGAGCGCGAACGCTGGTATGTCGGACCGGCGATTCTGGCCGCTGCCATTCTGGGCCTCGTAATCGTAGTTCCACGCAGACTGCGTGCACGCTTCTTTAGCAGGTCATGGTCGCTTCTCGCAGCACGGATGCTCAGACGTCACACTTTTTAGCCGTGCAGTTGACGAATTGACCGTCGCGATCTTACTCGCTTAACCACCTGTAACAATAAGGTATCCTAACGAATCAGGAAGCCGCGTGGTTTTTGCCCTCTGCCGGTGGCATTGGAAATTCTGCCAGGCGCGTAGCTATGCCACGTGCTCGCGCTCGCCTGCGTGAATGGCTCGCGCAGGCGTCGCAGGTTGGGAGAGTCTGGTGAGACGTCTTCCCCAACCGGTGCCCCTTCCGTTCAACAACCGTGAGAAATAGCAAGATGAGGAAATTGGCTTCGAGAATGGCCGCTGCAGGTGTCGTGGCTGCACTGATGACGCCGGCAGCATGGGCACAGTCGTCGGTCACACTGTACGGCGTCGTCGATGCGGGGATTGAGTTCGTGAACAAGGTCGGCCCGCAAAGCAATACCGTCACGCGCATGTTGAACCTGTCCGGCACCGTGCCGTCGCGCTGGGGTCTGCGAGGCACCGAAGATCTGGGCGGTGGGCTCAGTAGCGTGTTTGTTCTCGAATCGGGGTTCGCGCCGGGCACGGGTACGTTGAACCAGGGCGGGCGTCTGTTCGGTCGTCAGGCGTGGGTTGGCCTTCAGTCCAACAGGTGGGGCCAGATTGGCTTTGGTCGCCAATACACGATGCTCCTTTGGGCGACCCTAAACTCGGACATTCTCGGTCCTAACGTCTATGGCTTGATGGACAGCTACCTCGCCAATGCTCGCGCCGATAATTCCCTCTCCTACAAGGGGAAGTTGGGCGGACTGACCGTTGGTGCCACGTACAGCTTTGGTCGGGATGCGACGGCAGTTGCAGTTCCTGGCCCATCGGCGACAAATTGCCCCGGCCAGAATCCTGCGGACAAACGCGAATGTCGCGAATGGTCGGCGATGGTGATGTACGAAACCGACCGGTGGGGCGTGAGCGCAGCCTACGACTCGTTGAGCGGCGGCCCCGGTGCCTTTGGAGGTCTTAGCCGTAGCAATATCAGGGATGACCGCGCAGTACTGAGCGGTTACCTGGTTGCGGATCGCGCCAGGATCGGTGCGGGTGTTATAGCGCGCCGCAATGGAGCGCTCGCGACGCCGCGTAGCAACCAGTATTTCGCAGGTGTGTCGTACGACGTTCGGCCGGACGTGAACCTCGCAGCGGAAGCCTACTACCTGGACTACCGCCACACTGACAACAGGGCGTGGCTTGGCGCGGTGCGCGGAACCTACTTGTTGTCCAAGCGCACCTCGATCTACCTGACTGCCGGCTATGTCGACAACAGTGGGCAACTTAATATGACGGTAAGTGCAGGCGCCACGGGTGCCAATCCCGTTCCAGGCGGGAACCAGTTTGGCGTGACAGCCGGTATCAAGCAGATTTTCTAAGGTGCATCTGCAGCCGGCCGGCGATCGGTGCGGCTGTAGAAAGCGCTTGACGGAGGACGCCCGCGCGGCTGTCCAGACGCAGGACCGGTCAATTGCACATGTTCTACATTTCGCTGTCGGAGCAGAAAAGGCGCCGTTTCTTTGACGAAAATCCGGCCGCAATGCGTTGGATTCTTGAAATTCATTTGCGCGACCCACTGGGGCGCTTTGGCGCATTCTTCGAGGCCATGCTGTTGGATGATAGCCACTACGTCTAATCCGATTCGCAAGGCTGCGCCGGTCGCCTGTTGGCGACGGCGGTGAGGCGGAAAGGCTGGAAGTTGCCGCGCTCGAGTTTTGACTCGCGATTCGTTGGGCTCAGCAGGCGAGAGGTAGAAGCGGGGGAAATGTCAGGCACTTACGGCGTCGACAAAGCACCGTTCAGGGGCTTTGCTTCCTTAGACGCCCCGAAGCAAATTCGGATGTCGTTGTAAATAGCGATTCTCGTGACCTCGTACTCTATTGCTGCACAACAACAGTTGGCTCAATAAACCAGTTATGCTCTGCACTGCGCCAGTGTCTCTATACGGCGTCGGACTCACGGGGCGCGAGAAACGGTGTGAGAACGAGCATGGCGAGCGCAACCGTGTACGCGAGCCACAGTGGGGCGTGAAACGAGCCGGTTAGGTCCCGCAAAACGCCGACAACCAGCGGCCCAATGGCGGCAACCAGGTAGCCAACCGTCATGACGAACGCGTTCCACGAGTTCACGTCGTCCACCCGTTGTGCGTTGTCGAGGGGCAATGTCATTCCCAAGGTGAGGCCCCCTCCAAGACCAAATGCTCCGACAGCCACCCAAACGTAAGGCATCAGAAGGGGGGCTAACGCGAGCCCCAGAATCCCTGCTGCTGCCAGCGCGGCGCAAAGCGCCAGCCACCCGCGACGATCGTGCGCCCGGCTTAGCGCACCGAACACGGGGATGCCGACCGTAAATGTCACCGTGTAAGTCGCAAGCAGCAGGCTCGCCGACAGAGTCGAAAAGCCCTGCTCCAGATAAATTGCGGAGATCCAGGACAGCAACGCGAAGAAGAGGAAGTTGTCGCAGGCAAAGAACATCGCGATCAACCAGGCCGTCCGGTTGGTAACGGGCAATGGCGCAGCGCGTGCTGCCTTCGACGTAACAATTTGGATGGTCCGTCTGTCCTGCATAAGTATCGCGAATCCAGCGAACATCGCGATCAGCGCAACGGCAGCCCAGGTACCCATTCCGAGGCGCCATCCGTTTGCGCCGCCCAACGCGGCGATCGGGCCGGTGGCGGCGGCGGAAACCGCGCTGCTGAGCGAAAGCGACATGACGTAAATGCTCATCATCATCGCGACGTTGGCGGGGAATCTGGATTTGATCAGTCCACCGAAAAGCGTTCCGGCGACCGCAATCCCGGCTCCTACACCGGCAGTGGTTAGAACAAGCCCAGCAAAGTTCGATACGAATGTGCGCGCAGCCATTGAACCAAATAGTGCTATCAGCGATACGAGCAGTACCTCGCTTCGTCCAAAGCGCGTCGCGAGCCAGGCGCTGGGCAATGCAAGCAGTCCCATCATCAAGATGGGAACAGTCGCGAGCAACGATGCCATCGCATGAGAAAGTGAGAATGCGCGACTGATGAATGGCAACACAGGACCAATCGATGCGATGCCGGGCCTAAGCGCCATTGCAACGACGATCATCCAGGCGATGGACCGTGTTCGCTCTTTGGCTTCGGTTGAATTTGCACGAGGGCTTTTGACTGTACCAGGTACGGTCGTTGAATCATTCGGAACGGCAGCGTTGTGCGCGCCGCGAGCACGCGTTGTCGCTTGCGCGGTGGCTTTCATATCGATTCCCGACAACTGTGTGACTGAATATCTAGCGGAGTAAGGAGTCTTCCGTTTGCGAACGACTCCTTGGACAACTTAGAACGGCTTTGTAGGCAAGTATTTGCTGTCGAGTGTGATGAGAGCGCGCTTCCCGCCCTCGGGATCATCGATTACCTGAAAGTCCAACTTGAAGTTGATCGCACTGAGAATGCCGTCGCCGAGTTTTTCGTGAACCAGCGCTTTTAGCGTCGACGCGTAGACCTGCACCATTTCATAGAAGCGGTACATCGTCGGATCGGTCGGTACGCCACTGGGGATACTGCCGCGCACCGGGATGGTTTGCAGGAGACGAAGTGCCTCGTCGCCCAGTTCGAGCTTATCAACCACGACCTTTGCGGCGTCGTGCGGCAACGGATGCTGTCCTAGCAGTGCGGCGGTAACGAATGCAATGCTAAGGCCCGTCCCTTCGTTGAGCTGTTCGAACGTGAGATCTTTGCGAATCTTTGCGTCCATGATTGCGTCGGTAAGCGCCTGACGGGGAGATTGGCTATGCAGGGATTGCGTCATGATGAAACTCCTTGGGTTGAAGAGCAGCGAGTATCAGCCTGCGTGGCTTACGGGAGCCGGGACTGCACACACGTGTGGGTTTTCCGCCAGAGAGACGAAGCGACCTGCCGTGCCGTCAAGCGCGTCGATCGAACCGGTTTCGATGTCGTAGACCCAACCGTGCAAAGCGAGGTGCCCCCGGGCGAGCGCAAGCCGCACAGAAGGATGAGTTTTGATGTTGGCGAGCTGGGCGATCACATTTTCGCGCACCAGCGAGTCGATGGATTCGCGTTCGTCGTGGTGCTCGTGCGCCTCGTTGACAACCTTCGCGGAATCCGCGTAACTCAGCCAATTTCGCACAGCCGGCATGTGGTCCATGCATTTGCATGTCGCAATGGCCGTCATCGCGCCACAATTGGAGTGACCGCAAATCACCACGTCGGTGACGCCGAGGGCTGCGACGGCGTATTCGACCGTTGCGCTGACGCCGCCCGGTTCGGGTCCGTACGGCGGCACGATGTTGCCGGCGTTACGGATGACGAACATGTCGCCCGGCTCACGCTGCGTAACGAGTTCTGGAACGATCCGGCTGTCCGAGCACGATATGAACAATGTACTTGGATGCTGTCTCGTCGCAAGCTCCTTAAAAAGCGTGGTGCGCTGCGGCAGCACGTCGCGGCGGAACTTGAGGAAGCCTTCGATGATGTCGTGCATGATTCGCTCCTTTTGTATGCCGGGCCAAGACCCGTTGGAAGGAGAATGCTTGAATCGACCCGTAGCGTCCAAGACCCGTTTATTATTCTGTCCATAGGCAATTCGAATAGTTGAGGGCGTCGATGCTGCTCCGTCACATCCGTTACTTTCTGGCCGTTGCGGAGCACCGCAACTTCACGCGCGCGGCCGAAGCCCTACACGTTTCGCAGCCAACGCTATCGCAGCAGATCATGCAACTCGAGGACACGCTGCGCATCCAATTGCTGGATCGCTCTGGAAGAGCAATCCGGTTGACGGATGCAGGGGCCGCGTATCTGGTCTATGCACAGCGCGCACTGCAGGATCTCGATGCGGGAAGGCGCGCGATTCACGATGTACAGGAACTGAGCCGCGGCTCACTGCGGCTGGCGGTGACCCCGACATTCACCGCGTACCTCGTCGGTCCGTTGCTGGAGAAGTACAACCGACGTTATCCGAACATCACGGTGAATCTGCTCGAAATGCCGCAGGACCGCATGGAAGCGTTGTTAAACAATGATGCGCTCGACGTCGGCATCGGATTCGACAGCACGCGCATACCCGACATCGAATGCCAGGCGCTGTTTGTGGAATCACTGGCGGTGGTGGTCGGCAAGTCGCATCAGTTTGCCAACAGGCGATCGGGGATTACGCTGCGCGAGTTCGAAAAAGAAGTGCTCGTACTATTAAGCGGGGAGTTTGCGACGCGCGACCTCATTGACGGGTACTGCCGGCAGAACGGCGTCGTACCGCGCGTCGCGATGGAGGTCAATTCGATTGGCGCGGTCATGGAACTGGTTCGTCGCAGTACGCTGGCGACGCTGCTGCCTGCCGGGGTCACGCGTCAGAACAGCGAACTCCGCCTACTGCAACTGGAGTCGGCGTTACCGCAGCGGACCGCCGCGTTGCTGCTACGCAAAGGAGGGTATAGAAGCGCGGCAACACGCGCATTCGTTGTGCTCGCGCTGGAGGAGGCTGCAGGCGAGGCGGGCAGCGCACGAGCAGGTACGCGCCCCGGCGCCTAAGCGTCTTTTGGTGACGGTCGGAACGAGATGGCCGTTCCGCGAGATAACTTTATGTGCACGCGCGGCACACAACACGCCGATAGGGCGACTGTTTCAAAACAGCTTCTCCGCTGCCGCGCTCCGGCGGCCGCCCTAGGTCTTAATCCGCCGCGGGGAAGCCGCCAATCCCGACATATGAATTGGGAACCTTGCCGACGGTACTCTTGGCAACGCCGAACAGTTCAGCGGCACGACCTGTAGCATCGGACAATGAGATAGTGTGGAGACGAGGGCCTGTGAGGCTGCTACATATCTATCCGCGCGTTGATGTCACTGCAGACCGGCGTAGACCATCCTGGTGAACTGGTCGCCGTTGAACACGAAGTTTCCCCATTTGGCATCGAAGGCTGCAGTCGGCTTGGCGGCAACGATCTCATCGAGCGATTTTCCCTGTTGCTTTAGCGCCGCAACGTTGCTCCGCACCGTGACCAGCATGTCGCGGAACTCGATCAGTTGAGCGCGATTGCCGACCGCACCATGGCCAGGCACGACGATTGTGTGATCCGTCGTGTATGCGACAGCCTGGTTGGCCCACTTGATCGCGCCGTCGATACTGCCACCATCTTCATTATCGATGTACGGGTAAATTCCGTTCCAGAAGGTATCTCCCAGCGCCAGTACGTCCGCATCCTTGAAATAGACCCACAGGTCGCCATCGGTATGACCGCCGCCGAAATTTTCGACTTCAATGGTGGTTCCTGAGAAGGAAAACGTCTTTCCCTTATTGACCAGAAGCGTTGGACGCGCTTCTACCGACACAGGGTCGAAGGTCCAGTTCCATGCGTTCACATGCGTGATCTCGGACAAATGTTTCATGGTATTCGTGTGAGCCACGATGACCGCGCCCGCCGCATGCATCCATGCATCGCCGTCAGTATGGTCCCAGTGCCAATGCGTGTTGACCACATATTTCAGCGGCGCAGGACTTATCTGGTCCAGTGCGGTCTTCAGCTTTTCCTTTGACTTGCTAATGCCAGCATCGACGAGAAATTTTCCCTCATTCCCTGAGAAGACAGTGATATTTCCACCGGATCCCGTGATGACGGTGATATTTCCGCGCAGGGGTGTCAGGACCAGATCTGAGTCGGCACGACGCAAATACCGAGCGCCTGCACCGGTATGAAAATAGTCGTCCCGCGGTACATCGCTGTTTTGGGCAGGCTGAATAACTGACCCGGCAAGAGCAGTGGCAGGCCCACACAGAATGCCGGATGAAACGAAAAGCGATACCAATACTGCCCGAATGGCATGGCTTTTCATCATCGTTCCAAGTTCGGTAAGTAAATCCATTTGCTGCCCCTTGGTTAAAGCGGACCGAGTCATCCACGCGCCCACCATTATGGAGCAGCAAATTCACTTGGATAGCTTGACGTCAGGAGCATTCCTGCCAGAGTGCGGTCGTTTACTGCCAGGGAACAGGTTTATTCCACAGCCCGCGAGAAGTTGGGCTCCGGGTGGGCCGCGAAAAAAACAGACAAGTCGGTAGTGGGCGGTTTAGCGGGAACCTCGAAGAACATTTCGCAGACCCACCCGCGATGATACGAAGCGTGATTCACGAGGTGCATGAACATTGCGCCGCGCGACATCGTCGAACGCTCGCCGGATATGAACGCGAAGGACAGCTGTTCAGCCAGGGACGCGTCGCTTTGTGCATCGGCCCAGGATTCGAACCATGCGTTCACGTCCTGTTGCGCGCGACGCAAGTCGTCAAGCTCGGCGTGCACGACCACGTTGCGCGTCGTGAACCCGTGTTCCTTGCGTTCGAGATGTGCCTTCCCGATCCGATCGACCACGTAGTTGTGGTTCAGCGTACCGATCATCGTTTTAAATAAAGTCTGTCGTGCCCCGTATCATGGTGGCCGTTGGGCTGCTGTATCTGTTCGGACGCTTTGGACTCACCGGCACCAACCTCGGCCTCGTGATCGGCCATACGGTGCTCGCGATCCCGTATGTAGTCATGACGCTCGCGGCGGGTTTCCAGCGCTTCGACTGGCGCCTGGACGACGCCGCGCGCGTAATGGGCGCGTCGCCGTTGCGGCGCATCACGTCGATCGTCTTGCCACTTCTGATGGCGAGCGTGAGCGCTGCGTTTCTGTTCGCCTTCCTGGTTTCGTTCGACGACCTGACTATCGCGATCTTCGTCTCCGGCGGCATCAACTCGACACTGCCCAAGCAGATGTGGGACGACATCCAGCTCGCTATCACGCCGACGCTCGCCGCCGTGTCGACCACGCTCGTCGTTCTGATCGCGCTCGTCGTCGCGCTTTCCTCGTGGCTCAGACCCAAGACGCGCTAACCCTCGGGCTTTCAACCGGTTCACACATGCATCTTTATTCAGAATACTTTGCTTACCGGCATGCAGACGACGAGCTCGACTGCGTGCCGCTGCTCGCGGCGGGCTTGCGCCGCGATCCGGCGCGCAGCGTCGTGCATTTCGGCGATCGCCACATCACCCGTGAAGACGCCGCGCGGCACATCGCGCAGTTGCAGCGCTGGTTCGCCGAACAAGGTCTCGTGCAGGGCGACCGCGTCGCCGTGATGCTGGGCAACAGTCCCGAGCATATTCATCTGATCTACGCGCTCTTTTTGAGCGGGCTCGTTTGGGTGCCCGTCAACACGAAGCTGCGCGCGGCGGGCCTCGACTATCTGCTGCAGCGTGCGCAGCCCAAGCTCTTCGTGATCGACGACGAATACGAACCGGTGACGACGCAGTTCGATTGCGGCAACGCGCGGCGCACGCATCTGCAGTCATTCGATGCAAGCGACGCGAACGCGGAATTCGCGACGCCAGCGATCGGCGCGCACGATCCGTTGTGCATCATCTATACGTCGGGCACGACGGGCGCGCCCAAGGGCGTCGTCTTCACGCACCGGATGTGCGCGACGGCGACCGGCTCTTTCTATGGGAGCCGTTGTGTCACATTGGCCGCGCGCGAGCGCGTCTTCGCTTTATGTCCAATCGGTGGAAAAGGCCATGAAGGTGCTTACCGCGTTCGACGGTAGCAAGCGTCAGTTGTCGCTCTCCGAGATTTCGTCGTTCACCGCTTTGGACATGAGCGCGACGCAGCGCTTCACTTACACGCTCGCCGCGCTCGGCTACCTTTTCAAGGATCCGGAGAGCCGCAAGTACGAACTGTCGCCGCGGCTGCTGGACTTCACGTATCACTACCTCACGTCGAACGATCTCGTGAGCCGTGCGACGCCGTACCTGCAGCAGCTCGGCTCGGAGACGGAAGAGGCAACCAACCTGACGGTGCTTGACGATACGGATATCGTGTTCGTGCTGCGCATCGTGAGCCGCAACGTGTTCAACGCGCACGTGATTACCGGCTCGCGCCTGCCCGCGTACTGCACGGCGCCGGGTCTCGCGATTCTGGCGACGCTGCCCGACGGCGAGATCGACGACATTCTTTCGCGCACGGATCTCGTGCCTTATACGGCTTCCACGGTGTACCAGCCGCGCAAGATCAAGGAGCGGCTCGTGCAGATTCACAAGCAGGGCTACGCCCATGCGGAAGACGAATACTTCGTGAGCGATATCTCGACGGCGGCGGCCATCACGAACGCGCATGGGCGCGGCATCGGCGCGGTCAACATTGCGGTGGCGCGCTCGCGCTGGCGGGCCGATCGCGATGAAAAGCGCTTCGCCGATCTTGTCATTTCGACCGCCTCGGCCATTTCAACCCGGCGGCGCATCGAATAACGGCGCCTGTCGTGCCCGCGGCTGCTGACGGGACAGTACCGGTTGCGGCGCCGCGCGCCGCTCGCTATGCTCCTAGAGTTCAATCAAACTGCGAGTGACGAAGTGCGGCGCGTGACGGTCAGGAAATCATCGGTGCATGGACGGGGCCTCTTCGCGTTACAAGCGATTCCGGCCCGCCAGCGAATACTCGAATATCGCGGTGAGGTCACGTCCTGGCGACGGGCCTCTGCCCGGTTCCGGCGCTCGGGAACGCCCGGCCACACCTTCATTTTTGGACTGGCCGACGGGAGAGTGATTGACGGCAGCGTCGGCGGCAACAGCGCCCGCTGGCTGAACCACTCCTGCCAGCCGAACTGCGAGGCCGTCGAGGAAGAGCCGGGGCGGATATTCATCGAGACGATCAGAGCGGTGAAACCGGGCGACGAGCTTTGCATCGCGTATGGACTTGTCATCGATGAAGCGATCACTCCCGAATTAGCCGCCGACTATGCCTGCCGCTGCGGGGCGAAGCGGTGTACCGGTTCGATGCTGGCAGGGTGGTCCGATCAACGACCACAAAGAAAACGTCAGCAAAAAGTGGGAAAGGATAAAGGCGGTCGCGGCGAAGAACGCTGACGGCAAGGTGGCGACGGCCAAAGCGCTCGACGCGCTGATCGCGTCAATGACGGATGAGATGGCAGAGCCGAAGGCGGTGCAACCGGTCGGCTTTGTTTGTTTTGCACCGGTGTTGTTCGCGCGGGAAATCCTCCGGCCGACATCATTATCGAACACGCTGAGCTGCTGGCCGCAGAGGTGATCGTGATGGGACACCACCATCTGTCACGGCTACGCCGCTGGGCCAATCCGTCGATCAGCGGCGAGGTCATCGACCGGTCGCCGTGTCCGGTATTGATCGAAACAGGGACAAAGGGCTGACCTCATGACCCCGGCCAGGCGATAGCCGATCGACGCGCGCAAAGCAAAGCTATAGTCGTTTCGGTCTATTGAATGGTCAATGAATCATTCGGCTGATGCCAAGATAACAGGTGTCATCCGCCTGGCCCACCCGCGCGATAACGCGATGAACTGGCAATGCCACCCAAGATCGAGCGGCACCAGCGCCCAAACGCTGATCCGTTGCCAGAGAATCTCAGGGCGACGTCCCGGACGTTGCCAACCTGCTAGCCAAATGCTTCTTCGCCAACAGGAACCGTAGCGGGACGCCGAACCATAGTGCCTTCGGCCGAACCGCCGTAGCGGCTCACCTCGACGGCTCGTATCTAGCCCTTCAGTTCCGACGAGGACGGCCGTTATACAGAGATCGCGGCTAAAAGGCCCGGGGACTCGGGCCATATAAACTGTTTGGAGACGCAGGCATGAATATAGATACAACTCGTAAGCCTCGGTCAACGCTCACGATCAAGGCCAGGCTCGGCTTGGCCATGGCGTTCATGGCGCTTCTCATGATCATCATTGGAGCGCTCGGACTGGTCGGCATGAATACGAGCAACGAGGCGGATCGTCAGACGTACTCGAACCAGTTGCCCAGCGCCATCGCGGTGGGCAACATGGAAATCTTCATGGCGCGCGAACGTATGGCGCTCGATCGTGCAGCGCTGTCGTCCGATGATCCCAGTTCAGCACAGACGATTGTCCGCGCGGAGGGTTTTCGTGCCGCATCGAACGAGTGGTGGAACAAATATCTCGCGCTGCCGCGCGACGCCGCCGAAGACCGTCTGGCGCAGGATACGGGGAAAAAGCGTCTTGAGATGCAACGAGCGGTCGTTGATTTCATTGCGGCGATCAAGAGTGGCGACCACGCCTCCATCGTCAATGCCGCCAATCGCCTGACTCCGGCGTATGCCTTGATGACGGCAAGCGACGATGCCTTGAAGAAGTACCAGGGCGAACTGGCCGAAAGCGGCTACCAGCATGCACAGCGGATGTTTGTGACATTCAGGATGACATCCATCGTAGTAATGCTAGTAGGCGTACTGATGGCGGCCCTGAGCTGGCTCTCCCTGCGTCGCGCGATCGGTGAGCCGATCGCCGACGCTCTCGCCCATTTCAAGCGAATCGCCGACGGTGACCTGAGAGCCAAGGTAGTCGTGAAGTCGCGCGACGAAATGGGCCTTTTGCTCGCGGGACTCTCGCGCATGCGCGAGAGCTTGATAGAAACGGTGGTTGCGGTGCGAACCGGAACGGAATCGATCGGTGCGGCAACCCGGCAGATTGCAACGGGCAACGCCGACCTGTCGAGCAGAACCGAGGAGCAGGCCGCCTCGCTCGAAGAAACCGCAGCGAGCATGGAGGAACTGACGGGCACCGTGCGGCAAAACGCGGACAACGCGCGACAGGCCAGCGGGCTAGCGGCCAACGCGTCGGAGATCGCCAACCGCGGGAATGACGTGGTGGGACGTGTGGTCGGCACGATGGGCGAGATCAACAACAGTTCGACCAGGATCGCGGACATCATCGGTATTATCGAAGGCATTGCCTTTCAGACCAACATCCTCGCGCTGAACGCCGCAGTAGAAGCGGCTCGAGCGGGCGAGCAGGGACGCGGCTTTGCCGTGGTGGCCTCGGAGGTGCGCAGCTTGGCGCAACGCTCGTCGAGCGCGGCGAAGGAAATCAAGGAACTGATTTTGACGTCGGTAGAGCGGGTTAAAGGCGGCTCATTGCTCGCGCAGGAAGCCGGTCAGACCATGAACGAGATCATCGTCGCCGTGCGGCGGGTGACCGACATCATGGGCGAAATCTCCGCCGCCTCCGAGGAACAGAGCGGGGGCATCGACCAGGTGGCACGGGCCGTCACACAGATGGATGAAGTTACGCAGCAAAACGCCGCGCTGGTCGAGCAGGCCGCAGCTGCGGCGGCATCGCTGGAGAGTCAGGCGGAGGCTCTGCGATCCGCGGTAGCAATTTTCAAGTTCGAACCGGCCGGATACGAGGCGTGACTGCTGTATCAGCGGAAATGTCGTCGAAAGATTGCATAACCTGCGAGGGGCGCGAAACTGGAGCCGTTCCCTTTTCGCGAAACCCCATTGACGCCTGATGCTTGCGTCGCTCATTCGTCCATCGGGCGATCGTTCGGATGCTGAAACACATCCTTCAGCAAATCGCTCATCGGCAAACCGAGAGTAATGCCTTTGGGCGCAATCGGCGACATGAACCAAGTGTTGTACAAGGCCTGACCTCGGCCGTCCGTTTCGAGCTGCGCGATGGTCCGGTCTACGACCGCCTTTAACGTCGGATCGCCCTTGGGAAGCATGCATGCGATCGCTTCATGCGTTTGCGGCGCCCCGGTGATCACATAGTCCTGCGGACGGTGCGCGGTCGCCCGTTCGCTCGCCAGTACGTCCGCATCCATGAAGAAGGCTGCTGCGCGGCCAGTCTCGAGGTTCAGGAACGAGGCGCTATGATCGCGTGCTTCGACAAGCGTAATGTTTGCATTGGTTCGAGTCGAAAAGCCTGGCGATCCGCCGCACGTTCGCGGGCAACAGCCTGATCGCGCTGAGTTCTCTTACGGTAGCGGGATTCGGGGTAAGTTACCTGCCGGCATTGTATTTTGCAGATCTTGTCGAGCAGGGCTTGCTTAACGTACTTCAATCGGCTGAGCGTTTGCCAACGGTGCCGGTGCCGCCGGGGCAGGAAGGCGCGATGGCGCAAGTCGCGCGGCATACGAGTATTCCGATTGCGGCGGGCGAGCGCCTGACGACCAAGTATGAATTCTTCAAGCTGCTGGAAGCGGATGGGCAACGACCCGCGCACCTCGGTGGTCGATGCACGATTGCGTGTGCACGGCATTGCCGGCTTGCGGGTGGTCGATGCCTCGATCTTCCCGAATATCACGTCGGGCAACATCAACGCACCGACGATGATGGTGGCAGAGAAGGGCGCCGAGATGATTCTCAAGGATGCCGCCACCGAAGCTGCGGTTAAATAGGACGCGGCGCAGTTGGCTGCTGCCTGACAGCTTTCGCTCGCACCCGGATGTTGTGGAAGACTGCCGCCGACGTCATCGCATCGGCGCAGTCTTTTTATGTCATGCCAAACCTTGCATCTTGCCGGCCGCAGCGCCAGGCAACATGCGCGGCGCGAACGCACCTTCTCAGCCCAGCGGCGCCGACTCCGACGAATCCAGCGCACGCTCGTTCAGCCAGATCTCCTGCTGCAGCCCGTCGCGAAATAGCGCAACGTGCGGCAGCTCGTCCTGTTCCGCGCGCGTGACGAGGCAGTACGACTGATGCCCGTCGACGTGCACGTTCAGCACCTGCACGAGTTGGCCTTCCGCGAGTTCGCGGGCGATCATGTGGCGATCGGCGATTGTCACGCCGAGGCCGTCGATGGCCGCGCGGATCGCGTGGTCGAGCAGATCGAATTCGTATCCGCCGCGGGTGTCGACGTTTTCAATGCCGGCGGCCTTTAACCAATGTTGCCACGTCAGATAGCGCTGATCGGCGCTTACCAGCACGTGCAGCAGCGTGAACTGATTCAGATCGATGGCCGCGCGGCCGGCCTGGCGTGCGAGCAGCGCGGGCGCGCACACAGCGATGTGCCGTTCGTTCATCAGCAGACGGTTGTCGAAGCCTTCCCACTCGCCGTTGCCGAAGCGGATCGCGCAATCGAGCACGCCAGATTCGGCGAGGTTGTCGTCGATGCGGGTCGACAGGCTGAGCTCCAGATGGGGATGCGCGTCACGCAGACGTCCGAGACGCGGCATCAGCCAGCGGCTGGTGAAGGTCGGCGGCGCGTTGACACGCAGGCGGTTGCGGTGCGTTTTCTCCTGCAAACTGCGGACCGTGAGCTCGATGCGGTCGAATGACTGTTGCAGTGCTTGCAGAAGCACACGACCGGCGGCCGTGAGTTCCAGTTGGTGATGGTGGCGCCGGAGCAAGGTCTCGCCAAGTTGTTCTTCCAGTTGCCGGACTTGCCGGCTGACCGCGCTTTGCGTCACGTTCAGCAGCTCCGCTGCGCGGGTAAAGCTGCCCGTGCGGCCAGCGACCTCAAAGGCTTTCAGCGCATTCAGCGCGGGCATTTTGCGTTTCAAGTTTGGGCTCAGCGGGCTTTGCGCGGCGACGCAGGTGCCGACTATTTTACTGATTGTCGACGGTGCCGAGTTTTTCCCGATCCGGCTTTCCGGTTTCTCCGTGAGTTGGCTGCCCGTCGGTGCATACCCTGGTTTTGCCCCCGACGAGCCCTCGTCGCAAGGCGGTGCTGCAGTGCAACTTCGCTCAACGTGAAGGTCCGCCGCGCTGACAGGCGAACCGTGTCATTGGACCAAGGTCCGATACAACATTCGTTTCGACCCGTATAGGCTGGAAGCTCATCTGCTTTCGTGCTGCCGTCGCACGCGTATCGCTTGCTGGCGCCCGGCCGCTGCGGAATGCGTTGATCGGCAGCCGCCGGCTGTTCGTATGCGATCGCCAGAATACGCCAGTACGCTGCAGCAGTCAGATGGGGGTACTTGCAGGCTGAGCTCTCACGAGTCACGCAGGCAGTTCGGCGGTGCAGGCAGCAGGAACGAGACCGGCGAATTTTGACAGTCATACCAGCTCCAGCAGGAATTCGCATGCGCGTCCATCTCGCTGTGCCCTTACTTGTTTCGTCAATCGTGGTTTCGGGCTGTAATACGCCGCCGATTCCGCCAGGCAAGCCCGTCGATATTCATACCGCGATCGAGCAGGTTCTCGTGGGACTGTGCAGCCTCAAGAAGGATATGGCAGCTCGGAAACAGGACTGGGGCGCCGCAATAGATTCGGTTACCGTGGAACTCGATTTAACCATCGACGGCACAAAGAACCCGCCTGTGGCTGTTGCTCCCGATATCCAGTTCATCCCGACAGTCAGCTACGGCCAAATCATTACGGCGACGAGGGGAAGCAGGCTCATGCTTACGTTAAAGAACACGGGAACAGGCAGTGCGCCCGGCGACCTGCAGTGCAATGCGCCGAAGTAGGCTAACCCGGCAGGGTGCAGCGCCTGTGTGACATCGCGGTCATCGCGGTCATCGAGGCAGGCGTCGCAGACGGATATCGACGGGCAGCGCCTCTCGACCGGACAGCGATGGCAGCAGCGAAATCGAGCAATGACGGTCGCTCATAGCGAGGAAGAGGACGGTCCCATGACGGCTGCGAGTCCGATTGTCGGTGCACTATTGCTGGGCCTATGGCTCTGCCTGGCGTGCGCTCCATCAGTTTCGAAGGCCGCGGACGGCGAAGCTTTGGCTAACGTAAAGGCTCGTGGCGTCCTGCGTTGCGGTGTTAGCGAAGGCGTCGCCGGCTTTTCCGTGCCGGACGCCGCTGGGCAATGGTCCGGTATCGATGTCGATTTCTGCCGCGCGTTGGCTGCGGCGGCGCTGGGCGATAGCCGCAAGGTCGTGTTCGTGCCGTTGAAGGCGTCAGAGCGATTTCCCGCGCTGCAAACGCGGCGAATCGACGTGCTTTCCCGCAACACCACCTGGACTTTACTGCGTGAGGGCGCACTCAAGGTCGAGTTCGCAGGCGTGCTTTTCTACGACAACCAGGCCTTCATGGTTCCGGCCGCGAGCGGACTTCGATCGGCCGGCTCGCTCAAAGGGGCAACCGTATGCGTCCAGAAGGACACCTCTACGCTGGACCATCTGATCGCTTATTCGGATGCTAACGGGTCGGCTCTCAAGCCTCTCGTGGCGGATTCCGCGGCTGAGGCAAGCCGGGCATTCTTCGCGGGGCGCTGCGCCGCCTACACGGCGGATGCCTCGTACCTGAGTGCGCTGCGCCTGCGCGCGCCGGGTGGCGCACAGGCCTTCACGATTCTGCCGGAGCGGATTTCTAAGGAGCCGCTTGGACCTGTCGTCGGGGGCGGCGATCAACCATGGCTCACGCTCGTCCGTTGGGTGCTGCTGACGCTGATATCCGCCGAAGAGAGCGGCGTGACGCGTGAGAATCTCGAGATGCGCCTGCGCGATCCATCGGTTTATCGGGCTCTCGTGCCGGACGACACCGTCACGCGCACAATCGGCGTCGAACCCGGCTGGACCGTGCGGGCCCTGCAGAGCGTGGGCAATTATGGGCAAATGTTCGACCGCAACGTCGGCGCGCATAGTCCTCTCGGTCTTGAGCGCGGAACGAACGACTTGTGGACCCGTGGCGGCCTGATGTATGCGCCGCCCCTTCGTTGAACAACGCGAGTCCCGGCATGAGCACAATGCAGGTCTATATCGTTGTGGGCGTGTTCGCGACAGTCATCCTCGCAATCGCCTTCAATGTGATCGACATGGCCGTGGCGGCGCTGGTCGGCATGTGCGTCCTGATTGCGCTGAACATCCTCGACGAGCAGGATCTTCTCGCTTCGGCACGAATCGCCGCCGGCCCGATCAGTCTTCTGTTCGGCGGCATGGTCGTCGCGCGCATTCTGTCGACGACCGGGGTATTCGACGTGATCGGCGACCTGTACCTGCGGGCCACCGGCGGCAGCGGCAGGCGCTTCCTGCTGCTTCTCATTGTGATTGTGGCGCCCTTGTGCGCGTTGCTGCCGAATGCCACGACCGTGATACTGCTCGCACCCATCATCATTCGCGTGGCGACCGCGCTCGAAATGGACATCGTTCTGCCGATGATCCTGACTGCGATCGTCAGTAATGCTGCCGGACTGCTTACGCTCGTCGGCGATCCGGCGACGTTTCTCGTCGGCAGCTCGATTGGCATGACATTTGGCGAGTATCTGAAGCGAGTGAGTCTCGGCGGGCTGCTGGCGCTCGCTGCGGTTGTGCCGTTGTTGCCGTTTTTGATGCGCGACATCTGGCAAGTGCGGCGTGCGCTGCCGCCTTCGGAACGGCGTGCGCGCATCACCCGGCCCCTGTACGCCGGTCTTTCGCTTGCGGTGCTGGCCGCGATGATGGTGCTGTTCGTGTTCGGCGAACAACTGCCGACGCGCATCGTTCCGCCCGTGGTCGCACTGATTGCCAGCGCGCTAGCGCTGCTCGTCGGTTACGCGGCGAAAATCGAACCGACCGACAGCGTGTTGCGTGACGTCGACTGGAAAACGCTGCTGTTTCTCGCCTGCATTTTCTGCCTGGTTCAGGCAATGACGAAGACGGGGCTGCTTCAAGTGATGTCGCTCAGGCTGTATGCGTTGTTCGGCACGCGGCTCACGCTCGTCGCACTCGCGATGATCGCCGGGATCGGCCTGCTTTCGTCATTGCTCGCCAACGTTCCTGTCGCGGCGGCGTCTATCGTGATGGTAAAGGGCTACCTGGTGGCAGCGCAGTTCGTGCCCGAAGTCGCGCTGTCCGATCAATTCACGCAATGGCCGGCGGCCACCATTCCGGTGTTCGTCGGCATGATGTTCGGTGCGACGCTCGGCGGAAATGCCACACTTGTCGGTGCCGCGGCGAACATCGTAGCAGCGGGAATCTGCGCGCGCGAAGGCCAACCCGTTACGTTTGTCCGCTTTCTGCGCTACGGGCTGCCTGTCACCGCTGCGCAATTGGCAGCGTCGGCGGTCTATGTGGTCTTGCTCGCACATTTCATGCGGTGAAGTGGTAGCTATTCACGCGTGTAAAGAAAAGCCAGGCATGGCGGGGCAAGCGCGCATTCATGGGACCAAAGTCCAATACACCTTTCGTTTGGACGTGTATAGGCTGGAAGCTCGCCCGTTTTCAATCGGCAATTTGCACGATGCAGGCATAACATCTGGAGTCCCTCATGAAACACATGATCGCGGTCGCGACGGCCGCTTCCCTGACACTGGTAACCCTTCCTGGCGTCTGGGCGCAAGACACTTCTGGAGCAAGTGCACCGTCAGCGGCTGACCATCCCGACGCAATCGTGAGAATGCATCAGCAGGTCGCTGCAGCGGATCGCGAGTACAACCGCGAAGTCGCGGCCGCGAAGAAGGTCTACGACCATAAGAAAAGCGAGGCCAGGAAGAAACGCGATGTGGCGGTCGCTGCGGCGCATCGCGGCGTGGGCCAGTAACACCTGCTCCGTGCTGTTTGCGATGGCTCAAAGCACGATAGCTGGGCTCGCAGAAAGACCGCAATGGCGCGTGCCCGGCAAGACGATGCACGTTCGAATGGCAGCTTTGAATCGGCGAAAGGCATCGAGCGCGGCACGCATGACGGGCCTGGCATCGGGCGTGCGAGAGAGGGCCTTTAGCGGGTACAGGGCTACGCGTTATCTGCTGGCTGCGTCTCTCGCGTCAAACGGAACCGCCATGAATACACTCAGGACGTTGCCCGGGGCGCAACCGCGGCGCAACGGCGTGCCGCGCAACCCGAGCCTGACGGTTCTCCTCACGCCGGTGCGGATTGCACGTGTTTTTGCGCGGAGATAACCGATGCTGCCCACACCCGCCGTCCGCAGAACGCTATCCCGGGAATTGCTCGACGTATTGATTCGTGCCGGGCTGATCGCGGTTCTGGCTGTGTTTTGCTTCCGGATCGTTGTGCCGTTCCTCGACCTGATGGTTTGGGCGCTGATCCTGGCGATCACGCTTTATCCATTGCAGGTCCGATTGCGCAGGAGCATGGGCAACCGGGAGGGTCTCGTCGCCACACTGATCGTGCTGGTCGCGTTCGGCGTCATTCTGGTGCCGACCTATCTGCTGGGCGCCGCGGTCGCCGATTCGATCGAGCATGTGGTGGCGGTCGTGAAAAGCGGCAGTTTCCGCATTCCACCGCCAGCCGAATCGGTTGCGGGCTGGCCGCTCGTCGGCCAGCGCGTGCATGACTTCTGGCAGCAGGCGTCGACAGACCTGACGGGTCTCGCGCAGCGGTTCGCGCCGGAACTCAAACAGGCCGGCCTTGCGTTGCTCGGCACGGTCACTGGCTTAGGCGCGGGACTGCTGGTTTTCTTCATCGCGCTGATCGTCGCGGGGATTCTCATGGCGTATGGCGAAAAAGGCCACCGCAGCGCGCAGCAGATAGCGTCACGCATCTCCGGACCTGAGAGGGGCGCGCAGATTAGCGATCTCTGTACGGCTACTATTCGCGCGGTCGCCCAAGGCGTGGTGGGCATCGCGTTTATCCAGATGTTGCTGATCGGTGGCGGGTTCGTCGCGATGGGTGTTCCGGCCGCGGGTTTGCTTGCACTTGCCGTGCTGCTTATCGGCATCATGCAATTGCCCGCGACACTGATTACGCTTCCCGTCATCGCGTTCGTCATGCTCACTGAAGGCGTCAGCACGGCGACGGTCGTCTTCGCTGTCTACGTATTCGTCGCGGGGCTGGCCGACAACGTGCTCAAGCCCATGCTGCTGGGCCGCGGCGTCGCGGTGCCGATGCCCGTGGTACTGATCGGCGCGTTAGGCGGCATGGTGACAGGCGGTGTAATTGGACTGTTCATCGGCCCCGTCATACTGGCTGTCGGTTATGAGTTGTTCTGGCGATGGGTGAGAGACCAACCGCAGCCCGAGCGAACTGACGAAGCTGCGCGGCTCGGGCAGACCGAGAGAGTCGAGATACGGAAGCATACGTGACGCTGCCGGGCAGCGCCGGGTCGCCGTGTCGTCTCGTCCTCCCACGCGGTGTGGCGCTGTCGATGCCGTGCCTGTGCCGCGCCGCCTGGTTCGCGGGTGCCCCGAAGCCGGCCGCGGCACGCGAGAGCCGAAGCCGGCGAGAGGGCGTTACTTCTTTGCCGGCTCGACAGATATGGCGAGCGCTTCCGTATACACCGCTTCCACCTGATCGCCCTTCTTGATGTTGGCCAACTGCGCCGGATCCTCGACCACCAGGTCCACGGTGTTGCCTTTCGGGCCCTTCAAGGTAACGGTCTTGTTTTTCGGGTGAACTTCGACGACGTCGGCGACGATCGTCATTTGCCGCCCCAATGTGCCGCCAGGCTTTTCGCCCTTGGGCGTTCGCGTCATTGAGGGCTGTTCCGAAGCCGAGGCAGCTTCGCCGGTATTTTTCTTCAGACTAAGGCTCAGCGATTCACGGTAGACGATCGTGACGACGTCGCCGACTTTGAGCTGGTCGAAGTTGCGCGCCTGCGGACCAACCTCGACTTCGACCTCTTTGCCTTGCGGCGTTTTCAACATGACGGTCCGGTTCGCGGTGTCGATACTCTCCACTGTCGCCGTCGCTCGGGTGGTGCCTTTGACGGTGGCGTGGCCGGGCCCTTTCATCGTCTGCACATTCATTTGCGTCTGTGCCCATGCTGCCGGCGTAATAGCCATCACGGTAGCGATGAGTAGCAATGTTCTGTTCTTCATTGATTTCTCCGTTGGATGAGGACTTTCTTCCGTTGCCCGTCTGAACATGCGAGGAATCCCCCGTACCTTGCGTCGCGACGCGAAAAGCCACGCATTGGCATGCCGGATCGTCGGGCGACCTGCTTCTGCCTGTTCGTGATTTCCTCCCTGTGGCTATCAATGATTGCGGTTTGGAGCGTCTGCGCCGTCGTTCCGGTCACGATTGCTTCGTCGATAAGGGGCTGCCCGGCGCGCTGGGCGGTGCGGCTATTGCGGCGCCGGCCATGCCTCGCCACTCATCGACCACATCCGCCACCGAGATGCGTCGCCCGAAATCGCCCACCTGCTGTTCCAGTCCCTCGGCGCGCAGAAGATCTCGCGCGCTTGCATGGGCGCTCACTAGCCGCAGGCGTATGCCGGCTGCTTTCAGTTCGGAGTGCAGCGACGCCAGCATGCGTGCACCGGCGAGGTCGACAAACGGCGAAGCGGACAGATCGCATATCACGAGCGACGGTGGCTGCGCTGCAGCGCGAAGGCGCGCCCATACAGTGGAGCGCACATGGTCGGCGTTGAAGTACAGCAACGACGCTTCAACGCGAAACATCAACGCGCCAGGCACCGGCTCATTGTCCGGGTGGCGCTCGATATCCGAGTACCGGCGCGTGCCGGGAATGCGCCCTAGAATCGCGACGTGCGGGCAGGCAGCCCGTGTGATGAGCAGCAACATCGAGACGAGTACCGCGAAAACGACGCCTTTTAGAATGCCGAGCAGCAGTACCGCGGCGAATGCCACCATCGCAACGAAGAACTCGTAACGACTCACCCGCCAGACGTGACGCAGCTCGTCGATGTCGATCAGGCCTTTGACTGCGATCAGCACGATCGCCGCGAGCACGACGTTGGGCAGATTGGCGAGAAGACCCGTCAGGAACATCAGGCAAAGCCCGATGGTCACGGACGCGAACACGAGCGAGAGCGGGGTTTTTGCACCGGCCTTGTCGTTCACGGACGATTGTGAGAGACCGCCCGCCACGGGGTAAGCCTGAAAAAACCCAGCAGCGAGATTGGCCGCGCCAAGCCCGAGCAATTCCTGACGCGGATCGATTTCATAGCCCCTGGTGTGCGCGATGGCGCGCGCGGCAGACACGCTTTCCACGTACGAGAGCAGCAGACAGGCGAATGCCAGCGGAATCACGCCGTCCACGTCCCGAACTCGAAGCCCCGGCGGATGAAACGCGGGCAAGCCTTGCGGGAACGCCCCGACGACCTTGACGCCCATCGACGCCAGGGGCGTGACTGACATCACGATGATGGACGCCACGACGACCAGCAGCGCGACGGGACGTCTCGGCAAAAACTTCTCGCCGAGCAGCAGCAGGGCGAGGGTGATCAGGCCGAACGCAAGCACCGCGAAATTCGTGTCGGAGAGTTGCCTGTTCAGTACGACGATGCGCTCGAAGAACTGTTCGCCGCCGCCCTTTACACCGAACACCTTGGGCAATTGGGTTAGTGCAATCGTGAGCGCGGCACCGGCTTTGAAGCCGAGCAGGATCGTTTCGCTGATGAAGTTGACGAGAGAACTGAGCCGGAGCATCCATGCCACGACACACATCGCACCGACCAGTATCGCCGTGAGGGCCGCGATGGATGCGAAGCGTGCGGGATCGCCGCCGGCGAGGCCCGCGACCGTCACACCGACGAGCATCGAAATGGCCGATGTCGGTCCGATAGCAAGCTGCCGCGAAGTTCCGAACAATGCGTAGCAGAGGCCGCCGAGCAGATAGCAGTAGATGCCGTATTCGGGCGGCAGTCCGGCAAGCGTTGCATAAGCGAGCGACACCGGAATGCCGTAGGCCGCAAGAGTCACGCCCGCGATCGCGTCATGCCTGAGCCAGCTCGCCTGATAGGCAGGCAGCCACTGCGCGGGAGGAAACACCGCACGCCAGCCGGCGACAGGCTTCAAGTTCAACACTTCCGGTGGTGGGCGAGGCGGGTCGCTCATGGCGAGGTCTCCTTTCGTGGAGCCGGTCCGAGCTCGGAGCGGGGGCGCGAACAGCGCCGTCCGGACACCAACGCATTCACGCCGACGATCCTGTACCGCTCGTCCAGCATAGTGCGGGCGAGCGCCGGTGCACATCGGACTTTGGTCCTGGTGCAGCGCATACCGGCGAGCGCATGCGCGCTACCAGGACAAGCGTGGCACCGCGGCACCGCGCGGGCCTCGTCGAGCGGATACGACCATGGTCCGATTGTGTGTACCCGGCAGTCGACACAGTCTTCAAAGCAGGACTGTGCTCTCTCCTGTCCGCTCCGGGCTCGCGCGACGTGCGCGTGCGGTCTGCATCAACGCATAACGGCGCGTTGCACGGACACGCTGATCAACGAGACGCACCGGCCACGCAACGCGATGCCGTCATGACGCGCACAACCGAGGAGTCGCTGTGAACACATACAGGAAACGCTGCATTTACGCGGTGTTCGCGAGCGGAGTGTTGTTTGGCTCCGCCGTGCACGCGAGGCCGGTTGCCTATCCCGCCAAAGGGCAAAGCCAGCAACAGCAGCAGAAGGACGATGGCGCATGCCAATCGTGGGCCAAAAACAACACTGGCATCGATCCAGCGACGGTGAACACCAGTCAGCCCCCGCCTTCGGGGCCGGCGGTGGGCGGGGGCGAGCGTCTTAGGGGCGCCGCGCGTGGCGCTGCCGGCGGCGCGGCGATCGGTGCAATTGCCGGCGATGCAGGCAAGGGCGCCGCAATCGGTGCGGTAGGCGGCACGGTGGTCGGTGGTGCGCGCGCTCGCAACAATCGACAGGCTGCTGCGGCTTCGAATCAGGCACAGGCGCAAGGCGCTATCGATACTTTCGACCGGGCATGGGCGGCATGCATGCAAGGGCGCGGATATTCAGTCAAATGAGCCGGTCGTATAAGCGGTTAAATAAGGCGGTTAAACAAGGCCGTTAAATGAGTAGCCATGCCGGCGGCTCTATAAGCATTCAGAACAGAACGGGAAGGACGCGCCAAATCTCGCGTCTCCCGTCGATGAACCGAGCCTGGCACCACGAGCGACGCAGACGCAGCTAGTTGCGCTTCTGCAGTTGCCATTTGCCTTGGCTCTCCCGGCAGTAGCGAGGATGCAGATCGATCAACTGGCCCTTTGCACGCAGCGCCACAACTAAGCGCCGGCAGGTCCGTTGGTCGTGCGTCATGGTTTGCTCGGGTTTCAGATCCGCATCGATTGCAACGTGGTTGCCGAGACCTCGATTGTTCCACGCACGCGTTGCGCCGTCGGGCGTCGAATCGAGCGTGACGTAGATGGCGTCGCGCAGCGATGCGATATCCGCCTGCCTCATGTACGCAATGGGTGTATTACTCAGGAAACCTAAATTGGACGAACTCCCTGTGGCGGCGAGTACGCTCATGTTGAACAGCACGCCGGTCAGCGCGAGGCCGGCCCACTGGAAGGCCAGGAGCCGCGCTCGGGTTTTCGGTGACATGTCCCGTTCCTCGACGTGCCGGCACGATGTACCGCACGGACTTTCTGGTGAGCATCGCGACGGCGCGCCGCGACCTCTACGGGTTCACCGCGACGAGCCTCGCTTCTTTCTCACATCATGTCATCCGGCGAGCCTGCGGCAATCGGACCTTGGACCTATCCGAAACATCCGGACGGTGCACACTTGCCCGTCGAAAACCGCCGCCGCCGTTCACACGGTGCCGATATTCGCGCGCTGTAAGACCAAAGTCCGATTCGCCGATCCAGCCGCCATGACATCATGTAATCGGGCACAAAAAGAGGTCGCCGGCAATGCCACCGCCGGCATATTCCAGACAGGTTCGGAGGGCCGCGCGGCGCCCTGACTCGCTGCGAAGGGTCCAGGGAGGAAGTGGTCGAACCTGCGCGGCGGAGGGTCGCCACGGCAACCACAATGGAGGTGAACAATGAACAGACGGCACTTTGTGTTAAAGACTACGGCTGCCGCGGCTGCTGTGACGTTGATGCTTGCAGGTTGCACCATGACGCCGGGCAGCGGCAAGAGCCCGGAGACCGATGCATCGAAACGCCAGGCGATCGATGCGAGCGTCGACGGCACGTTGAGCCGGCTATTCTCGACGGTGCAAGGTTCGCGCGAGCTCGCGGCGAAGGCTCAAGGCGTGCTTGTGTTCCCCGACGTGAAGAAGGCAGCCTTTATCGTGGGTGCCGAGTATGGCGAAGGCGCATTGCGTGTAGGCGGCAAGACGGCCGGCTATTACAGCACAGCGGGGGCGTCCTTCGGGTTTCAGGCGGGGGCGCAATCGACCGCGGTCATTTTCCTCTTCATGACGCATGATGCGCTCGCCTCGTTCCAAAGCTCGTCGGGATGGTCGGCGGGTGGCGATATGGCAGTTTCCGTCGCGAAAGTAGGTGCGAACGGTACAATCGATACGACATCTGCGTCGTCGCAAGTGGTGGCGCTCGTGCTGACCAACACCGGTCTAATGGCCGACGCGTCGGTCAACGGTGCGAAAGTGACACGGTTGAACCTGTAAAAATGCCGCGCCGCTTGCGCGCGGACACCGACGAATGCGGCGGCTCTTGCTGCCGCAATACGCAAATGAGGAATTGACGCAGGCACGGCATGGGCAGTGCCTGCTGTCGCCCGTTGCTGTCGCCGGTTTTGCCTAGCTGTCGTCGCGCTCCGGCATGACCTGCACGACGATGGTCCGGCTCTTCCAGAACATGTTGTGGATTCGGGACTGCAGGTTGCGCAATGCATCGGGCGACGTGTCCTTGAAGGTCACCACGACCGCGGGCCGCTCTCCGGTTCCCTGATAGCGCTGGACCTGGTCAAACGGTGGGAAGCCGTATTTGATGAGGAATTCCCGGATCTCCTCGTCCGAAGTGTTGTCTGCGACGTTTCCCAGCCAGAGATCAGCCATGATGTGCTCCTTTAAGGTCCGCCCACGGGTCACGCCATGATGTTGACGCCGCCGTCGATATACAGCGTCTCTCCCGACAGGCGCCGGGCATAGGGCGTCGCCAGAAAGGCGCAAGTAAACCCGACATCCATGATATCCACCAGCTCGCCGAGCGGCGCGCGCTGCGCAGCCTTGGTGAGCAGCAGATCGAAGTCCTTCAGACCTGATGCAGCCCTCGTCTTGAGCGGCCCGGGCGAGATGGCATGAACACGAATACCCTTCGGTCCGAGTTCGTAAGCCAGATAGCGGGCGCAGGCTTCGAGCGCGGCCTTGACCGGTCCCATCACGTTGTAGGTCGGAACCACCTTGTTCGCGCCGTGATAGCTCATGGTGAGCATCGTGCCGCCGTTTTTCATCAAAGGCGCGGCAAGACGCGCCATGCGCACGAACGAGTGGCAGGAAATGTCCATTGCGCTCGCGAAACCTTCGCTCGAACTGTCGAGCAACTGGCCTTGCAGGTCTTCCTTAGGCGCCCATGCGATTGAATGGACCAGGATATCGAGGCTGCCCCATTCCTTGTCGATCCGATCGAACACAGCGGCAAGCTCGTCTGGACGCGAAGCGTCGAGCGGCATGAAGATCGACGCATCGAGGGCCGTTGCGAGCGGCTCCACGTAGGGTCTCGCCTTGTCGTTGGCGTAGGTAATCGCGAGGTTCGCGCCGAGTTCGCGGAACGCTTTCGCACATCCGTATGCGATCGAGTGTTCGTTTGCAATGCCTGTGACGAGCGCTTTCGCGTCACTCAGAATCGGCTGCGGCGGTGGGATTGTCATGGAAGATCCTTCAAGGCCGTTGGGGTGTGTCTTCGCTCGATGGTGCCGTTGAGCTGATCGCCGCGAGCGTGTGTTGCCCGATCATCAGTTCTTCATTGGTCGGTATCACCCAGACAGGCACCTTGCTCGACGCCGTGCTGATGCAGGGACCGCCCGACCCGTTTGCCGCAGGGTCAAGTTCCAGTCCGAGCCACGCGGCATCGCGCACGATGCGCTCGCGAATGATGCTTGCGTTTTCGCCCACGCCGGCCGTCAGAACGAGCGCGTCGATGCCTTGCATCGCGGCTGCGAGGGAACCGAGTTCACGAGCAATCCGGTAGGTGTAGATATCGATTGCAAAGCGGGCGCGCGGCGCATCGCTGCTAAGCAGTGCACGCATGTCGCTCGAGATACCGGACACGCCCAGCAGGCCGGACTGCCGGTAGATCAGATCTTCGATCTCCTGCTTCTCCATCTGCAGTGCGTCGATCAGATAAAGGATCACGCCAGGGTCCAGATTGCCGCAGCGCGTGCCCATCGGCAGGCCGTCGACCGCGGTGAAGCCCATCGTGCTCGCCAGGCTCTTGCCGCCGACCATCGCGCACATGCTGGCCCCGTTGCCCAAATGGGCGACGACAGTGCGGCCCGCTGCCGCAGCCGGCGCGACTTGCGGCAGGACGCTTGCGATGTACTCGTATGAGAGACCGTGAAAGCCGTAACGGCGTACGCCTCGGTCCGTGATGCTGGACGGTAGGGCGTAAGCCTGCGCGACTTCAGGAGCCGAGCGGTGAAATGCCGTATCGAAGCAGGCCACCTGCGGGATGTCCGGGCGAATCCGCGCGATGATGCGGATCGGTCCCAGATTGTGCGGCTGATGCAACGGCGCGAGCGGCACCAGCTTTTCCAGTTCGTCGAGGACGGCTGGCGTGACCGTCACCGGACCCGAGTACATCTGACCGCCATGCACGACGCGATGACCGACCGCGATCAGACGATGCCCCTCGCCGTGGCTGCGCAGAAATGTGGCGATATGCTCGATCGCGCTCTCGTGACCGATATCCGCATTGGCGCCCCAGTCATGAGTGGTCTCGTTGCCGTCGCTGTCTACGGCGATGAAGCGGGGCGCCGTGTTCAGTCCGTCGACCTGTCCCCGCAGCACCAGATGCATCGTCTTGCCGTCAACCCCGAAGGCGCGGAATTTGATGCTGGACGAACCGGCGTTGAGTACCAGAATGACGTCCGCCATGGCGTTACCTCAGCACCTTGCCGCTCTTGCGTCTCGTGTCTGCCACGAGGGCGGCCACGGCGCATGAAGCGAGGCGTGTCAGCAAGGCGTCGGCGCGGCTCGTCAGAACGATCGGCACGCGGGCGCCCAGCACGATACCCGCCGCATCCGCACCGGCGAGAAACGACAGGCTCTTCGCCAGCATGTTGCCGGCTTCCAGATCGGGCACCATCAGCACGTTGGCACGACCGGCCACCTGCGAATCGATCTGCTTGACCCGCGCGGCTTCCACATTGATTGCGTTATCCAGCGCGAGCGGACCGTCTACCAAGGCTCCGGTCACCTGGCGTCGATCGACCATCTTGCAAAGCGCGGCGGCCTCGATCGTAGAAGGCACCTTCGGATTCACGGTTTCCATCGCCGACAGGATCGCTACGCGTACCTGCCCGAACTGCAGCGCGTGACCGAGGTCGATGGCGTTCTGCAGAATGTCCATCTTGACGTCGAGTGAAGGCGCGATATTGATGGCCGCGTCGGTGACAATCAGCGCCTGCTCGAGGAGGGGTACGTCCATCACAAAGCAGTGGCTGATGCGCCGTTCGGTTCGCAGCCCAGAGTCGCGGCTGACCACCGCGCCCATCAGTTCGTCGGTATGCAGGCTGCCTTTCATCAGCGCTTCCGCCTTGCCTTCGCGCACGAGCTGTACTGCGGCGGCGGCCGCCGCGTGACTGTGCGGGGCATCGACGAGCGGATATCCGGCAATCGAAATGCCGGCTTCCGCGGCGGCGGCTTCGATTCGCTCTATCGGTCCCACGAGCGTCGGAGAGATCAGCCCCATGCGCGCTGCTTCGACGGCGCCCTCGAGCGAGCTCGAATCGCACGGATGCACGACCGCCGTTTGCATCGGAGGCAGGCTTTTGCAATACTCGATCAGCCGTTGGTACTTTGCGTGTTTCGCTTCCATTGACACTCCATGGCGAAGACCGCCGCATTCGTCACGGTGGTGGACTATGACCGTGCGATCGCAGCGGCCGTACCGCTGCGCGCGGGCTTGGTCCCGAGAACCTCACGGATGCGACCGAACATGGCCCGCTGCGCTTCGGTCGGATGGGTGCTTTGCACCTGTTCGTCGGTCAGCAGCTCGTCTAGCAGCGTGACGAGGCGCGCGCGATCTTTCTTGTCGGCGACGAGTACCGGCAACGTCGCAATCGCCTCCTCCGGCTCGAAGCTGACGATGAGCTCCTGCTCGCCGCGAATTCGCCGCCACTGATCGGGCGGCAGGTCGGGAAGATAGTTCGCATACGCCTGCGCCAGTTCCTTGCGAGTAACGAGCCGAGAGAGCGGCAAAGGTTCGCCTTTGCGCGAGAGCAGCGCCGCGGCGCGAGCGATTGCTTCAGCGTAGCCCCCTTCGCGGATCGACGCGAGCGCTTCCTGGACGAAGGGCAAGTCGCGGGGCTCCCGGTCGGTCTCGCGAGCGGCTTCGGCGCCAGGTTTTGAGTCGGCCAGATAGAGCGAAAACAGGTTGGCATAGATCGTGAAGAAAGCGGCCTCCGTGCCGGCGTCGCGCATTGCCCGGTAATAATCGAGCGATGCGCTGATCATCTCGGAGCCGGTCTGCTCGATCGCGCACCACGGGTTGTCGGGTTTCGCGGGCTGGCGGTGGGTCTTGACGGCGCTCGCCGTCGACGGCAGCCACCCGAGCCACGGGTTGAGGTCCGAAAACGCCCAGCGCTGCAAACGTAAGGGATGAAAATCGCGGAGCAGGCGGGCTGTCGTTTCGTTCGACATCGACTGCACGAATGGCTGGGCGAACAGTTCGTACGCACGCTGGTTGAACTCGGACAGTCGGGCCACGGCCTCGAAAGCTTTTTCATCCTCGCGCTCGAACCGGTTGAAATGGGCCGCGACTTCTTCCAGCCGATGTTCGCGGAACTCGACCTCATATGCGAGTTGGCCGTCCGCGTCCGTTCGTTCGGTTATCGACATTCCGTATAGACCAGGCGCGAAAGACTCGATCGCTTCGAGCACCGACACGATCTGCGTATGTTCCTTCTTCGCCACTTTGCCCGACACGAAGATGCCGAGATGACCGACGTCCTGATGCATCAGTCCGACGATCACCTGGCCGCGCGCCTTGATCTCTTCAGTGCTGCCGTACAGATCCGCCACCCAGTTGAATGCCTGTTGCGGCGGCGTGATGTTATCACCCAGCGACGCAAACAGAATGATCGGCGAGCGGATCTCGCGCAGATCGAATGCTTTGCCGCTGGTTCCTTTTACATCGCCCGACCAGAGCTTGTTGCCGACGAACAGGTTGCGGGTTATCCACTCGATTTCCTCGCTGTTCATCAGGTAGTAATCGCCCCACCAGCGCTCGAAATCGAGAAAACGGGGCGGTTCGGTATCGATATGATGAAAGAGGTGGTAGTACTTGTCCCAAAGCGTATTGGCCGGATTCAGGTTCTCGAAGTTTTGCACGAGGTGTGCACCGTCGAACTTGCCGGCGCCGAGATCCGCGGCGAACGATGCCAGCCATGAACCGCCGAGTATGCCGCCGGCGTAGCGCATCGGGTTGTCACCTTCGCCTTCGCTCCACGCGCCGCTCCAGTAAGACATCGGCGCGCCGTTGATGACGATGGGGCCGGTGTCGCCCTGATCCGAAGCCGCGATCATCATCGCGGCCCACCCACCCTGGCAGTTACCGATGAGCGCGGGCTTCGGGCTCTGAGGATGCAGCGCACGCACCTGCTTCACGAATTGCTGCTCGGCTGTGCAGACGTCGAGCAGCGTCTGCCCCGGTTCCGGTTCGGGAAAGAAAATGACGAAGTAAACCTGGTGTCCCCCGCGCAGCGCGACACCGGCTTGAGAGTCGTCCTTGAAGCCTCCGATGCCGGGACCGTGGCCGGCGCGCGGGTCGATGATCAGGTACGGGCGCTTGCTCGGGTCCACCGTCACGCCTTCCGGGGGCTTGATCTTTAACAGCGCGTAGTTGACGGGTCTCTCGAACTGGCGACCGTCGAGGACGAACTCGTAATCGAAGTGCAGCACCGGTTTCGGATCCTGGCGGCTGCGCTCGTAATACGCCGTGCCGCGCTCGCGCAGCGTGTCCCAGAACATCACCGAACGCTGAATGACGTCGAGTCCGTAAGACCAGGTGTCCCAGGGAGTCGGCACGCGCGTGCCTGGGCCGGGTGCAGCGCCGCCATTGGAGTCTTTACCGGCATTGTCGCCTAACGCATCGTGCATGCGTTGCGTCAAATGCTCCTGTGCACCCGCGGAGCGTTTCGCCAATACGCGCGCAACTTTTGTATTGATATCCCGGCTGCGTGAGAACTGCTTGGCTGTGTCCATTGCGTGGGCCTCGAAATCGAAAAGCGGAAGCAGCGGTGCGCGACATGCCGTCGGCTTGAATCGTGAAGGTAGCAGTGGACAGTGGCAATTAGACCAAAGTCCTACACACGAACCCTTGACTGTCTGCGATGCCAGTCGTCAGCCTGCCGTCTGTCCTGAGGCTGCGCGGTCTGCGGGCCGCCGCGCGGGACGTCCCGCGGGGTCGTCCCTTTACAGGGCGCCTAGCCTCCCAGCGCTTTCACGGCTGCAATCAGCGCGATGCCGAGCACCGCCATCCCCAATCCCGTGCGCAGCGGCTTCAGGTAGCCCGCGTAGCGGCCAAGCGCGACGCCAAGCACGAACAGCATGCCGACTGTGATCGCCCGGGACGCGTTCATGGCGGCTTTGACATCGGTGAGCAGCAGAAACGGAATGACGACCGGAAAAGTGGCGATCACGACCAGCACGAAGATGCCAAAGGCTTCGACAAAATCCCGCGGGCCGAGCGCATGACGACGCAAGGGCTCTATGGTGTGCAACCGCCTGCGCATACTCTCTAGTTCCTCGTCGCCCGTAATGGCCCGCAAGTGCTCCGGCAATTCCTCGGCGATCAGGCGGCGCGCGTCGCTCAGGTCCGCGCCGAGCGTCTGATGTGCGATACGCCTGATGCGCGCGCGTTCGGTCGCGGTCCGCATGAGATACATGACGGCGTCGACGAGTCCCCACGCGATATTGCAGCCTAGCGCGGCGATAGTTGCAGCCCGGGCCGGATCGCGCGAGCTGGATCCTATCGATACCGAGCCCATGATCGTCACGGCCATGACGAGACCAAACAGGATTTCAGAAACCCGATCGATGAGACTGAGCAACGGCACGCGCTTTTCGGGCTCCATGAACACCCCTTACATTGTTCCATTGTTCATTGTGGGGCGGCTTTTTCAGGCTCGGCTATTCGTGACGGATCGCCTCGCCAGCCGGTAGCGATCACCACTTGCGCGCGGCGTCGCTGCCCACGCTATCGAGCCGCCTGATGTATTGGACCAGTTTGGCTGCCCGCCAACATCAGCCTAAGGTCCTATTGCCCGTGGCCTATCCGGCGTCGATAGTCGTCAAGGCATGCTGCCCGGGTGCGAGCGCACGGTATGGAGACGAGATCATGTCCAGAATGGCCGATGACAAAAAATCCGACAGCACCCAACACGCGGGCAAACTCGACAACAAGCCCTATCTGAAGGAGCTTGCAAAGCTTCACGCGCAACTTGTCGCACTTCAGGAATGGACGAAAGCGAGCGGCGCGAAAATCTGCGTGCTGTTCGAAGGTCGCGATGGAGCAGGCAAAGGGGGCACCATCAAAGCGATCACCGAACGCGTCAGTCCGCGCGTCTTCCGGGTAGTCGCGCTGCCGGCGCCGACCGACCGTGAGAAGAGTCAGATGTACATTCAGCGCTATCTGCCGTATCTGCCCGCGGCAGGCGAGATCATGCTGTTCGATCGCAGTTGGTACAACCGGGCGGGGGTGGAACGTGTGATGGGCTTCTGCACTGAAGAACAGGTGCAGGAGTTTTTGCGAGTGATCCCGCTCGTCGAGCGCGCGATCATCCAGTCCGGCGTGATCCTGCTCAAGTACTGGCTGGAGGTGAGTCCCGAAGAGCAAACGCGGCGGCTCGAAGCGCGTATCAAGGACGAGCGCAAGGTCTGGAAGCTTTCTCCTATGGACATCGAATCGTATCGCCGCTGGCACGACTATTCGCGCGCGCGTGACGATATGTTTGCGATGACGGACACAGAATTCTCACCATGGAATGTGGTGGTGTCAAACGACAAAAAGCGGGCACGCCTGAATCTGATTAGCCATCTTTTGAGCCAGATTCCGTATAAAGCCGTGCCGCGCGCGCCCATTCATTTGCCGACACGGCAGAAGGCAAAGGGTCATGAGGGGCCCGCCTATCCGTATAAATACGTGCCTGAAAAATTCTGACACAAAGTACATGATTCGCGCATCGAATCTGCTTGCGGGCAATATCACCCGTTTCAAGCTATTGGCGGTTCACTGCCGTTTCTGACTGCGATGAAACCATTCATCCGCGTCAGGTCCGACCTTTGCGGACACAGTTCATTCTTTAACAGCCAAACACAATAAGGCGCTCTGCTCGAAACGATTCTCTTATGTAGGGTTCGCCTTATTAAACCGGAAAACACGCTAGTTTCGCCCACTTGACCGAGATCACAGGCCGGCAAAAATTTCGAAAAAAACGACCGCCAACCTGTCTTTTCCTTACCGATGCGTATATGTTTCTGAAAGACGCGCAAGTAGAAGGTCACCTGAACCGGTCGCGCGGTTGAATACAGAAATACTCGCGGAACACTGCCGATTGACACGCCGGTGCGCCGGCTCCTCGCCAAGCAGGTTCCGGGCGACGCGGCAAGGTTGCCGGACCGCTGCGAATCGAACGTTACTGCTCGACACAGTAAGACCTCCTACGGAGAGTTCGATCATGAATAGTCCCACGCAGAATCAGCGCAATATGATTTCGGGAGTCGTCGCGGCGTTTGAGCGGCTCATTGCGCGAAGGCGTGCTCAGTCCACCTATCCAGCTCCGGTTTTCGAGGTTGCGGCCGGCACAACCAGGGCACCTATTCATTTGCACAACGGCGGACTACCTGGTAACGGGGTACTTTTGCTGCACGACCGGTCGGCGTCGGATCAGACTACGTTGCGTCGAGAACCACGCAGCGTACGCGCGCACAGACATTCTGCAGCGCGTGCAGAAAAGGCGGGGCGATTGACCGCTGTGCTGGCCGGATACGTTCCCTGGTGGCGCCATCGCACAAACGAGGCGGCATCCCGTTACGAAGGTGGCAATCTGAAGACGCTGATAGAAGCGATGCCGGTTGCCGTAATCGTCGTCGATGACGATCACAAGGTTGTACTGGCCAATGAACCAGCGGCCGCGCTGTTCGGCTATACGACAAACGAATTGCTCGGCCTGTCTTTCGTACAACTGTGCCCCCGCATGGCCGACAACCCGGATAGCGAAGTCGGTTCGTCCGGACGCTTTCTGCCGGGTTCTCGCTTCGCGGCGACAGGCCCGCGACGAATGGCAGTGGCAAGAGCGAGGGATGGCAGCGAGCGCTCAGTTAGCGTGCAATTCAAGCAATATGGAACGGGTGCAGCGCCGTGGATCGTGACTATCGTCGATCCCGGCGAACCGTCGCAAACCTCTGCGGATGAGTTGAACCGTGCGCAATTTGGGCGCGTTTCGGAGCTGGGCGAGATGGCGGCTGCTCTTGCGCATGAAATCAACCAGCCGCTCACCGCCATTCTGGGCAACGCGCAGGCGGCGCAGCGATTCCTGGCGTCGTCGGACAGCGACCCTTCGAATCTACGGGAAGCCCTGACGGACATCGTCGACGATAGTTTCAGGGCCACGGAAATCGTCCGCAAATTGAGGCAGCTAGTAAGGGGCGCGACTCCCGAAATGCGGCCGCTCGACATCGATACGCTCGTGCGCGAAGCGACCCATCTGATGCGCCGCACTGCGCTCGCGCGCGGCGTAAGCGTGGCTCTCGATATCGACGAGCATTTGCCGGAAGTGCGCGGCGACAAGATCCAGTTGCAGCAGGTCATGATCAATCTGCTGCAAAACGCGTTCGACGCCGTGGAAACCTGCAGCGTGGAACGGCGCCTGGTGTCGGTGGAAGTCAGGGCCGTGCCGCAAGAAAGCGCCGTCAGCATCGCCGTGAGCGATCGCGGACCGGGACTCAAAGCGGACCAGGTCGGCGACGTATTCAAGCCTTTTTCCACCTCGAAGATGCATGGACTGGGCCTTGGCCTGTCGATCAGCAGTTCGATCATCTCGATCCACGGCGGCCGCCTGTGGGCCGACAACAATGACAATGGGGGCGCAACATTTCACATCCAGCTTTCGGCGGCGGGCGGGACTGAAGGCTCCGGCTCCCGTTAAACGTCATGAACGCGTCCGCCTCCGTGGTGTTCATCGTCGATGACGACGAACACGTCCGCACCGCCCTGGCACGACTGATCCGCTGCGCGGGCTATCGTGTGGAAACGTTCGCCAGCGCGGAGGCGTTTGTCGAAGGCGCCGATCTGAAAACCTGTCCGGCGTGTCTGCTGCTGGACCTGCAGCTCCCGGATCTGAGCGGACTCGGGCTGCAACGTCAGTTGCATGAGTGGCTGCCGGTCGTTTTTATCTCCGGGCACGGCGATCTCAATTCCGCTATCGATGCAATGAAGGCGGGCGCCACCGACTTCCTGCCCAAACCTGTCCATGAAGAAGTGTTGCTCGCCGTGCTCGAACGCGCACTCGAACGGGCGCGGCGCATTTTCGCGGCGCGCGCGGAACTGGCTGACATTCAAAGCCGGCTGGATCAGCTTACGCGGCGCGAGCGCCAGGTCATGACGCTCGTAGTGGAGGGATATCTGAACAAGCAGGTGGCGAGCGAACTCGGTGCGGCGGAAAAGACCATCAAGATTCATCGCGCCCGCGTGATGGAAAAGATGAAAGCCGGTTCAGTGGCGGAGCTCGTCCGTCTCGCCGAAAAGGCCCGCGCCGCACCGAGCTCGGACGCAGGCCTATAGGACAGCGCGGCACAGCGCGCAGATCTGCCAGCGGCATCGGAAGGCGTGCCGAATCGTCGGCAATGGCTTGCAATTCTTCAGGGCGGTGGACCAAAGTCCTATTTCCGTTTCCGCGCCGGGTCGCTAGGCTTACTCTGCGTAATCGCCTTTTGCGGCAACGTCTGAGGGTCGAAAACACTATATGGGTAATGCCAAACCAACCACGGCCGTCGTCGACGATGAAGAGTCCGTCGGAAGGGCGATCAAGCGCTTGCTGAGCTCGGTTGGCATGGAGGCCGAGGTATTCACGAGCGGCGACGACTTCCTCAACAAGCTATCGTCCGTTCCGTCATTCCGACCGGGCTGTGTGATTCTCGACGTTCAGATGCCGGGCATCAACGGCCTCGAGGTGCAGCGCCGACTGGCGGGAACGTCGATCAGTGTCGTCATCATCACGGCTCACGACGATGCGGCCGTGCGCGAGCAGGTGCTGGCCGCGGGCGCAGTCGGCTATCTGCGCAAACCGTTCAACGGTTCTGTCCTGATCCGCACCGCTCAGATCGCGCTGGGCCTTCCGCCCACGCCCTGAAGCGGTTCTTGTCACTGCTCGCTCGCCGCGCGCAGCGGCGCGCTCATCGCGATATGAGACCAAAGTCCCATTGCTCTGCCTTGGGCGGGTGACCAAACTGGAATTCACGCAGCCGTCAGCCACGCTGACGCCATCCGGAGAACATGGATATGAAGAGCCCGGACGCATCCCGCTGGATCACGCGATGAATACTGCCTTCATTACCTGCGTGCTGCCCTGGCGGCTAGCGCGTGTGCCTCGCGCGCGGGCCAGCACACGCGGCCGTTCCAGGCCGGCCCTCGAGACTACCGACGGCGGTATCCCGGCGCCGACTTCTATCCCCATGCGAATCCCCAACCCGCATGTCCGGCGTTGGCACACGACGCTGCCACGCTTGCAGATGTTGACGCTGATTCTCGCGCTGTGCACGGTCGTCGCCGGCTGCGGCAAGACCCAGGCATTGCCGCAACAGAGTGCGCCCGAAGTCACGGTGATGACGGTGACGCCGCGCGACACACCCGTGCAATTCGAATTCACGGCGCAGACCGAGAGTTCGCGCGAAGTTCAGATACGCGCCCGGGTAGACGGCTTTCTGGATCGGCGCACGTATGTCGAAGGCTCGCTCGTGAAGAACGGGCAGACCATGTTCCTGATGGACCCCAAGCCGTTCGAGGCGGCGCTGCAAACGGCGAAAGGACAACTGGCCCAGCAGCAGGCGCGCTATCAGGTGGCGAAGGCCAATCTGGCGCGGGTGCAACCGCTCGTGGCGCAGAACGCGTTGAGCAAGAAGGACCTCGACGACGCGGTCGGCAGCGAGGCGCAGGCCGCCGCAGCGGTGATCGCCGCAAAAGGCGAGGTGGACACCGCCCAGCTGAATCTCAGCTATACGACGATCAAATCGCCGCTGACCGGCCTGTCGAGCTTCGCGCGGCAACAGGATGGCAGCTATGTCACCGCGACGCAGTCGGGACTGCTGACCACCGTCTATCAGCTCGACCCGATATGGGTCAACTTCAGCATCTCCGAAAACGAAATGCTGAGATACCGGGACCAGATTGCCACGGGGCATCTGCGCTTCCCTCCGAATAACGCGTTCACGGTGTCGCTGGTCCTCGCCGACGGTGGAGTCTATCCGGACCAAGGCTCGATCGACTTCGCCAATCCCGCTTTCAGCACCGAAACGGGGACTTTTCTCGTGAGGGCCGTGTTCAACAATGCGAAGTCCGTGCTGCGTCCGGGCCAGTTCGTGCGGGCGCGCGTGGCCGGAGCGGTCCGGCCGAACGCGATCCTCGTGCCTCAGCGCGCGGTTCTGCAAGGCTCGAAAAGCCACTTTCTGTGGGTCGTGGACAACGAGTCGAAAGGTCATCAGCGGGTCGTCGAAGTCGGCGAATGGCAAGGCGACGACTGGTTCATCACGGACGGGTTGAAAGCCGGTGAGCGCGTCGTGGTCGACGGTGCGATCCGCGTGACGGCAGGTGTGCCGCTGAAGATCGTCGACCGGCCGACGAGCGCGAGCGCACCGCAACAGGCGAACGCTCAGGCGGGCGCATCTGCGACATCGGCGGCGGCCTCCGCTTCCGGCGCGTCGCAATAAAGGACGGCAACGATGAGTATTTCCCACTACTGCATCGACCGGCCCATCTTCGCGTCCGTCATCTCCATCGTCATCACGCTGGGAGGCGCGCTGACGATGTTCTCGCTGCCCGTCGCTCAGTATCCGGATATCACGCCGCCGCAGATCACGATCTCCGCCACCTATCCGGGGGCGAGCGCCGATGTCGTCGCAAACAACGTGGCCGCGCCGATCGAGCAGCAGGTGAACGGCGCGGACAACATGATCTACATGAACTCGTCGAGTTCATCGACTGGCAATCTGACGATCAACGCGTTTTTCGAAATCGGCACCAATCCGCAACTCGCGCAGGTCGACGTACAGAATCGCGTGAACCTGGCACTGCCGCAACTGCCGCAGTCGGTTCAGGCGCAGGGCGTGCAGGTGCAGAAGAAGTCCTCGGCGTTCATGATGGTCATCGCCATCTATTCGCCGGACCAGCGCTTTGACAGCACGTACATCGCGAACTACGCAAACATCTACGTGCTCGATGCGCTCAAGCGTATTCCCGGCGCCAACCAGTCGAGCATCTTCGGTACGCCTGACTATGCAATGCGCGTCTGGCTAAAACCGGACCGGATGGCGCAGCTCGCCATCACCGCGACCGATGTGCAGAATGCCGTGCAGAATCAGAACCAGCAGTTCGCGGTCGGGCGCATCGGGCAGTCGCCCACGGGAGCGCCCGTCGAGCAGTCGTTCGCGGTGACGACGAGCGGCCGTCTCGCCGAACCGGCCGAGTTCGAAAACATCATTCTGCGCGCCGCAAGCGAAGGTTCGGCCATCGTGCGGCTTAAGGACGTGGGCAGGGCCGAACTGGGGCAGAAGGACTACTCGATCCGCAGCCGTTTTCAGGGCAAGCCGGCCACCATCATCGCGGTTTACCAGCAACCGGGGGCGAACGCGCTCGATGTGTCCAAGCAGGTGCGCGCGAGCCTTGCCGAGCTCAGCAAGTCGTTTCCGGAGGGAATCAAATACGAGATCGCGATGGACACGACGGAGTTCACGCGAGCGTCCATCTCCGATGTGATCCACACGTTTTTCGAAGCGCTGGTGCTGGTGGTGATCGTCGTGTACATCTTCCTGCAAAGCCTGCGCGCGACCCTCATCCCGGTGCTGGCGGTGCCGATTTCGATTGTCGGGACCTGCATGGGCATGGCGCTGTTGGGTTTCTCGATCAACATGCTGACGCTCTTCGGCATGGTGCTCGCCATCGGTATCGTGGTGGACGACGCGATCGTGGTGATCGAGAACGTCGAGCGCAACATGACCGTTCACAAGCTCCCTCCGAAGGAGGCGGCCAAGGCGGCGATGGACGAGGTCGCGGGGCCGGTCATCGCCATCGTGCTCGTGCTGTGCGCGGTGTTTGTGCCAGTGGCGTTCGTGAGCGGCATTACCGGTCAACTGTACAAGCAGTTTGCCATCACCATTGCGATCTCGGTGGTGATCTCCGGTCTCGTCGCATTGACCTTGTCGCCTGCGCTGGCCGCGGTGCTGCTCAAGAGTTCGCACAAGGAGAAAAAAGGCTTCTTCCGCTGGTTCGAGAACTCGTTTGCGCGGATGACAACGGGCTATTCGCGCGCAATCCAGTTCCTCATCAGGCGCTTTGTGCTGGCCTTGCTGGTGTTCGCGGGCATGATCGCGCTGACTGTGGTGATCGTGAAGGCCATTCCAGGTGCGTTCCTGCCGCCGGAAGACCAGGGCTATCTGCTGGGCGCGGTGCAGATGCCCGATGCAGCGAGCCTGGATCGCACGGGGGCGGTGTCCGACCAGGTGACCGAGTACTTCATGAAACAGGCAGCGGTCGGCAGCATCACGACGGTCGACGGATACAGTCTGCTCGATGTGCAGAACAAGAATAACGCCAGCACCTTCTTCGTCGGCCTGAAGGGTTTCGACGAGCGCTACACGCGCGGGAACCGCCGTACGCAGAATGCGAAAGCGGTGCTGACGGACGCTTACCAGAACTTGTCGAAGATCACGGCGGGGCTCGTCATTCCGGTCAATCCGCCATCTATCCCAGGCCTTGGCACAACAGGGGGCAGCGAAGTATGGATCCAGAGCAAGGGTGACGCGACGATCGCCCAGCTCGCCGGGGTCGTTCAACAGTTCATCGAGAAAGCGCGCAAGCGGCCCGAACTTTCGCGCGTCACGACGACGTTCAACGCTTCGTCGCAGCAGTTGCTGGTCGAGGTCGACCGGGAGCGGGCGCAGACGCTCGGCGTGCCGATCGAAGACGTTTACAGCTCGATGCAGACGATGTTCGGTTCTCTCTATGTGTCGCAGTTCAACCGTTCGAGCCGGCTGTGGCAGGTGATCTTGCAGGCAGATCCGGTATACCGCCTCCGGCCCCAGGATCTGGACCGGATCTTCGTGCGCGGCAAGACGGGATCGATGGTTCCTCTCAGAGCGGTTGCGACCTATAAGTACGTCACAGGCCCTGATCTGCTCACGCGTTTTAATAACTTCCCGGCGGTTCTCGTGACGGCGAACGCGGCGCCCGGCTACAGTTCGGGCCAGGTGATCAGCACGCTGGAAGAACTCGCCGCCGAGATGCCGCCCGGCTATGGCGTGGCGTGGAGCGGTGAGGCTTATGAAGCGCGCAAGTCCGGCGGAACCTCGGGCGCGGTGTTCATATTCGGCCTCGTCATGGTGTTCCTGATCCTCGCCGCCCAGTACGAAAAGTGGTCGTTGCCGCTCGGCGTGTTGATGGCCGTGCCGTTCGCGCTCTTCGGGGCGTTCCTCGCGATCCTGATGCGCGGCCTCGAAAACGACATCTACTTCCAGATCGGCCTCACCATGCTGGTCGCACTGGCTGCGAAGAACGCCATTTTGATCTTCGAGTTCGCGGTGCTCAACCGCGAAGCGGGCGCGTCGGTGCTGGATTCGACCGTGCGCGCGTCCGAAGAACGGCTGCGCCCGATCGTGATGACCTCGCTCGCTTTCATCCTGGGCTGCGTGCCGCTCGCCATCGCGGTGGGCGCCTCGGCGAATAGCCGGCATTCGATCGGCACCGGTGTGATCGGCGGGATGCTCGGCGCGACGGTCATTGCGGTATTTTTCATCCCGATGTTCTATTACCTGCTCGAATCCCTGTCCTCACGCAAGAGCGGACCCAAGCCGAAACCAGGGCCGGACGCCGGCACTCCGGTACCCGTGACGCCCGCAACGGGCGGTTCGGGTGGACCGCAGGTCACGCCCTCCGCGCAGCACGAGGGCGACTGACATGCGTGCACCGGCATACGCGCGTCTGCTCGCGGTACTTGCGCTACTGAGCCTCTCTGGCTGTCTGCTTGGGCCGAACTACGAGCGGCCCAAGGCGGAAGTGCCGGCTACCTTCCGCTTCAGCATGCAGGAAACAGCCGAGACCGCGAACACGCTCTGGTGGGAACAGTTTCAGGACGTGGTTCTGAATGACCTGATCGCCGCGGCGCTCGCCGATAACCTGGACGTCAAGATTGCCGCTGCGCGCGTCGAAGAATTTCGCGGTCAGTTCGTGACGACCCGTTCCGGGCTGTTTCCACAAGTGGGAGCGAACTTCGATGCGTCGCGTCAGGGCGCGTCGCGGGACGCCTCGGTGCCGCTGCCGGCCGGTGTCAGCCCGGTCTTCAACCAGTTCGACGCCAGCGTGTCGGCATCGTGGGAAATCGACCTGTTCGGCAAGATCAGGCGTCAGAGCGAAGCGGCGCGCGCGAACCTGCTGGCCAGCGAAGAGGGTCGCCGTGGGACGATTCTCTCATTGGTGGCCTCCGTCGCTTCGTCGTACATCAACCTGCGTAGCCTCGACAGGCAGTTGGACATCGCGAAAGCCACAGTCAAGAGCCGCGCCGATTCGGTCAACGTGTTCACGCTGCGTTTTCGGGGCGGCGAGGTATCGCAACTGGAACTGGCGCAGAGCGAATCCGAATATCAGGCGGCCCGCGCCACGCTGCCGCAACTCGAGGCGCAAATCGCGGTGCAGGAAGACGCGCTCGCCGTGCTGCTCGGACGCAATCCCGAACCGATTGTCCGTGGCCGCGAAGTCGATGCGTTAGCCGCGCCACAGATTCCCTCCGACCTGCCGTCCGACCTGCTCGAACGCCGCCCGGATCTGTTGCAGGCCGAACAGAACCTGGTCGCGCAAAATGCGCTGATCGGCGCGGCGCGCGCATTGTATTTCCCGTCGATTTCGCTGACGGGGCTGTTCGGCTCGCTCAGCACCGATTTCGCCAGCCTGTTTTCCGGACCGGCGCGGGTGTGGTCGTTCGCCGGTGTCGTGTCGTTGCCGATCTTCACGGCAGGCAATATCGAAGGGCAAGTCCACCAGGCCGAGGCGCGCCAGCAGGAAGCGCTTTTCGCCTACCGGAAGGCGATTCAGGTCGCGTTTCAGGAAGTTTCGGATGCGCTCATCAACCTGCAAAAGTCGCGCGAGCAAATGAGCGTGCAGGCCGACCAGGTGAGCGCGCTCTCCATGTACGCACACCTCGCGCGGCTGCGCTATGAAGGCGGGTACACGAGTTATATCGAGGTGCTCGACGCCGAGCGCAGCCTGTTCAATGCGCAGCTGAGCTATACGCAGACGCAAGGCGCCGAACTCACGTCGTTCGTCAATCTGTACAAGGCGATGGGCGGCGGCTGGGTCGTCAAGGCGGAGGAACTGACGCAGCCGCCCGCTGCCCCACAGCCGGTGGCGGGCGTGCCGTCCTCCGAGGTGCAGCGATGACACGCAACGGTCTTCTCGCCTGTCACGAATGCGATCTGTTGCAACTCGATGCGGGCGCTCCCGAAGGCGGGATACTCCGGTGCCGGCGCTGTCACGCCGAGCTTTACCGCAATCGCGCCAATTCGCTCGACCGCGCCTTCGCGCTTTCATTGGGCGCGTGCGTGCTGCTCGTGATCGCCAACTCGTATCCGATCGTGGGGCTTTCGGTGAACGGCACGCTGATCAACACGACCTTGATCGGCTCGGTACGCGTGCTGTACCAGGACGGAATGTGGCCGGTCGCCGGGCTCGTTTTCGCCACCACCGTGCTCACGCCTTTTCTCCACGTTGCGACGATGCTGTGGTTGCTGGTGCCGTTGCAGTTCAATCGTGTGCCTTGGGCCGCTGGCGCCGTGTTCCGGCTGTCCCGCCTGATTCAGCCTTGGGGTATGGTCGAGGTGCTGATCCTTGGCCTGCTGGTCGCGCTCGTCAAGCTTTCCCACATTGCCAGCATCGTGCTGGGCATCGGCCTGTGGTCGTTCGGCGCACTCACGCTCACGCTCGCCGCGGTGGGGGCGGCCTTCGATTCACGCAACCTGTGGGCGCGCATCGGCGCGCTTCGGCATGGCGAGAGCGAACCGCCCGGCGAGCACGCCATGCTGCGAGGCTGGCTGAACGCGTCGGACTGCGGGCTGGTTCAATGTCATGACTGCGGTTTGCTCGCCAAGGCGCCGCTTCACGCACACCAGCTGTCGTGTCCGCGCTGCGGAGCCTCGGTGCATCGCCGCAAGCCCGACAGCCTCGCGCGCACCTGGGCTTTCCTGATTGCCGCAATCGTGCTGTACGTTCCCGCCAACGTCTTGCCGGTCATGTACACCAGTTCGCTGTTCGGGGCCGCAAAAGACACCATCATGAGCGGCGTTGTCTACCTGTGGACGTCGGGCTCGTGGTTGCTCGCGCTCGTGGTTTTCATCGCGAGTATTGCGGTGCCGATGCTGAAGATTCTTGCCATCGCGTTTCTCTCGATCTCGATTCAGTTTCATTCGCGCTGGAATCCCGAACAGCGCGCGCGGATCTACCGGGTGGTCGAACTGGTCGGACGCTGGTCGATGCTGGATATCTACGTCATCACCATGCTGGTCGCTCTCGTCCAGTTCAAGGCGTTGGCCACGATCCATGCAGGACCGGCCGCCGTTGCGTTCGGCGCGGTCGTCGTGCTGACCATGTTCGCCGCCATGTCGTTAGACCCGCGTCTGATCTGGGACGAGGCCAGGCAAAATCATGCCGGAATCCGGAAACACTCCTGAACTGCCGGATCTTCCGGAAGCCGTGGCCGCGCCGCGCGCACGCTGGCGGCTCCAGGTGGTATGGCTCGTGCCGATCGTCGCCGTGCTCATCGGCGGCTGGCTGGCGGTGAAGGCGGTCCTCGAGGAGGGACCGAAGATCGCCATTACATTCGTCACCGGAGAAGGGCTGGAGGCGGGCAAGACCAAGATCAAATATCGCGACGTCGATATCGGCGTCGTCAAGGAAGTGAATCTGTCGCGGGATCACAAGCATGTGATCGCAACCGCGGAGGTGGTAAAGGATGCAGCCGATCTGCTAGTCGACGACACGCGCTTCTGGGTCGTGCGCCCGCGCATCTCTGGCGGCACGGTATCGGGCCTCGGCACGTTGCTGTCCGGTTCGTTCGTCGGCATGGATGCGGGAAGCTCGCCCAAGGCGCGGCACCAGTTCGCGGGCCTGGAGACGCCGCCGGTCATCGCCAGCGATGTTCCCGGCCGGGACTTCGTGCTCAAAAGCAAGGACATGGGCTCGCTGGATGCGGGCACGCCGATCTTTTACCGCAGGCTGCAGGTGGGACAGATCACGTCGTTCTCGCTCGATCCGGACGGCACGAGCGTGACCTTGCATGCGTTCGTCAATGCACCCTACGACAAGTTCGTCAGACCGGATACGCGCTTCTGGCATGCGAGCGGTGTGGACGTTGCATTGGACACCAACGGCGTGCGGGTCAACACGCAATCGCTCGTCTCGATCATGATCGGTGGCGTCGCGTTCGACACGCTGGAGCATTCACTGAACGAGGCGCCGGCTGCCGCTGGGGCTTCATTCACCTTGTTCGAGAACTTCGGCGAAGCCATGAAGCGGCATGATCGCATCGTCAACCGGTACGTTGCTGAATTCGACGATTCGGTGCGCGGATTGACAGTCGGCGCGCCGCTCGATTTTCGCGGCATCACGATTGGCGACGTGAGCGGCATCTATACCCGGTTCGACCGGAACGCAAGGAAGCTCAGCATTGTGGTGGAGATCGCCTTCTACCCCGAACGCTTCACCAACCGGTATGAGAGCGGGCCAACCGGCGGCCCGGTCGTCACGAACTCGCGCGAGTTCGCGGATTATCTGGTGTCGAAAGGCCTGCGCCTGCAATTGAGAACAGGCAATCTGCTGACGGGGCAGCGTTATCTCGCGGTCGACTTCTTCCCGGATGCGCCGAAGGAAAAGATAGACTGGAGCAAGAATCCACCACAGTTTCCGACTGTTCCCAACACACTGCAATCGCTTCAGGATTCCATGTCGCGCCTCGCGGCGAAACTGAACACCATTCCGTTCGAAGCGATCGGCAAGAACACGCAACAGACGCTGCAGAGCGCCAACACGCTGCTCACGCATCTGGACAAGGACGTCGTTCCGTCAGCCAAGGATGCGTTGACCGCCGCCCAAGGAACCATGACTTCCGCCAATAGCGCGCTGCAGCCGGACTCCGTGCTGCAGCAGAATGTCGCCGACGCCATGGGTCAGCTCGCGCAGACGGCGGCCGCCGTGCGCACGCTCGCGGACTACCTCGAACGCCACCCCGAGGCACTGGTGCGCGGCAAGCCGGAGAACCAGCCGTGAGACGCAGGCCTTTCGTTATCCTGTTCATGCTCGGCATGCTGGCCGCGCTTTCAGGCGCGCTGCTCAGCGCATGCGGCAGTTCGCCGAAGGCGAGCTTCTATACGCTCGGCCCCGACCGCACGCTCGCGCCGTTGACGCCGTCCAAGCCCGCGAATGTGGTGGTGAGTCCGGTCACCGTTCCCGACCTGCTCGATAGACCGCAAATAGTGACGCGCCGCGGCGATAACCAGGTGACGCTCGACGAATTCGCCCGCTGGGGGCAGCCGCTGAAGGGCGATATCGCACGCGCGATTGCCGGCGATCTGACGACGCTGCTGGGCTCCGACCGGGTGTCGATATTCGATACGGGGCTCGACGCGGCGCGAACCTGGCGCGTGCGTGTGGACGTGATCCGCTTCGATGCAGTGCCGAGCGAGTCGGTCACGATCGAGGCGCTGTGGACGGTGCTTCCGCCGGGCAAAGGCGCGCCCGTTGCCGGGAAGTCGCTCGTCAGGCAAGAGATGACGACGCCCGGTTTCGACGGTCTGGTGTCGGCAGGCGACCGGGCGCTCGGGGCCGTGAGCCGCGAGATCGCCGCAGCCATTCAGACGAGCGCGCCGCAATAGCGGAACGCGTCCCCGTCATTTTCCCCGGCTGCTGCGCCAGTCGCGCGGCGTCATGCCGAATCGCGACGCGAACCAGTTCGTGAACGAGCCCTGCTGCGTATAGCCCAGCAGCGCCGCGACTCGCCCGATCGGATAGCGCGGGTTGCTCATGTAGCGCACGGCAAGCTCGCGCCGCACTTCTTCGACCAATTCCGAGAAGCTGGTGCCAGTCGATTCGAGCTGGCGCTGCATCGTGCGCACGCTCAGATGCAGATGCCGGGCCACCGGGTCGACAGTGGCCTGTTCGAGCGGCAGCAGCAGATAGATCGCCTTGCGCACTTCGAGCGCGGTCGAATCCGCACCGCTCAGGTTCAGCGGCGCCGCAAGGCTTTCGGCATAGCGGACCAGTTCCGGGTCGGCGCCCGGATTGGGATAGTCGAGATCGGCGGTTGCGCACACGAAGCCGTTGAAATCGCTGCCGAATTCGAGCGGGCAGCCGAAGAAGCGCCGGTGGAACGTCAGGTCCGCGTGCTGTGGATGAGTGAAATGGACCGCGCGCGGTTTCCAGTGATTGCCGAGCAGCGCGCTGGAGTGACGCGCGAGCACGCCGAGCGCAAGCTCGATAGCCTGGCGCGTAGGCGTGCCGGGCTCGACAGCAAGTTCTTCGCGAATCGTGACGGTTGCGCCCGCATCTTCGACATGGACGGCCAACGCTTCGTTGAGCAGATGCCGGTATTCGGCGGCCGCGAGCAGCACCTCGCGCAGCGTGCGTTTGTGCGCGAGCAGCACGTTGACGACGCCGGTTCCGAACTTCTGACGGGTTTCAGCCATTTGCAGCGCGAAAGTCGGACACGACGCTTTTTCAGCGGTGAGTTCCAGTAAGCGGCAACAGGCCGACACAGGCACCCGGTCGTCCGGATTGGCTAGCGCGGCGGCGTCGATTCCGGCCTGCTGCGCGAGCACGACCGGGTTCAGTCCGAGCCGCCGGGTCACATCGAAATAGCCGCTCATTGCGACTGATCGCAGCATCGTTTCCATCGTTTGTCTCCTGCCAACCCGGTTCGGACTACGCCCTGTTTCCACTGATAAAAAGCCTGCCAGACGCACAGATCGGTGTTAACGCTGAGTGGCACAGACGGCTAAAACTATGGCGCCTAATCACAAAAGTGTAAAGCGTCATTGCCGTATCGTGCAGCTATTGATCGTTGGTTCCGCAGCTTCGATGCGACTCGCGGCACCGGAATCTCACCTCTACATCTGGAGACACAAGATGCAATTTCTCGACGATTCGCTGCACCCTGAGAATCAGGACAAGGTAGTCATCACCACCGCTCCGTACGGCCCTGAATGGATGCCGGAGGATTTTCCCGAAGACATTCCGGTGACGATGGACGAGCAGATCCAGAAGGCGGTCGACTGCTATGACGCGGGTGCCACGGTGCTGCATCTGCACGTGCGCGAACTCGACGGCAAGGGCTCCAAGCGCCTTTCGAAGTTCAACGAATTGATCGCCGGCGTGCGTGCAGCCGTGCCCGACATGATCATTCAGGTCGGCGGCTCGATCTCGTTTGCGCCGGAAGACGACGGCCAGGCCGCCAAATGGCTGTCCGACGACACGCGTCACATGCTGGCCGACCTCGAGCCGAAGCCCGATCAGGTGACGGTCGCGATCAACACCACGCAGATGAACATCATGGAGTTGCTCTATCCGGAATATCTGGAAGGCACCTCATTGTCCAACCCCGCCTTCATGAGCGCCTATAGTGAAATGACGGTGCCCGCGGGTCCGGCGTGGGTCGAGGAACACCTGCGACGTCTGCAGGCCTCCGGCATCCAGCCGCACTTCCAGCTGACCGGCATTCACGCGCTCGAGACGCTCGAGCGCCTCGTGCGCAAGGGCATCTACAAGGGTCCGTTGAATCTGACGTGGATTGGCATCGGCGGTGGCTTCGACGGGCCCAACCCGTTCAACTTTTTCAACTTTGTCCACCGTACGCCGGACGGCTGCACGCTGACGGCTGAATCGCTGCTGAAAAACGTGCTGCCGTTCAACATGATGGCGATGTCGATGGGGCTGCATCCGCGCTGCGGCATCGAAGACACGATCATCGACCAGCGCGGGCAGCGTTTCACATCGGTACAGCAGATCGAGCAGTGCGTGCGCGTTGCGCATGAACTGGGCCGCGAGATCGCCACCGGCAAGGAAGCACGTGAGATCTATCGCATCGGCGTGCAATACGACACGGTTGACGAGACGCTCGCGGCAAACGGCATGGCGCCCAATCGCGAGGCTGGCGTGAAGAATCTGCCGCGCCGCGCGGCATAGCGCGGCAGGCCGCAGCAGGCTCGCCGTCCGGTTCCGGAGAGCGAGATACATGTCAGCCTCGTTCTGCCGGTAAGTGGAAAGCGCGCTGAATAGAAGAGACAAAGGAGACAGAAATGCTTATGCAGCATGCCGAGCCCACGACAGGCGAAATCCCGGCGGCCAAAGCGGACGTGCGCGTTTTCGCATGGGTGGTATTTGCGTTGACCGTTGGATTGCTCCTGTCGGACTACATGTCGCGCCAGGTGCTCAATGCGGTGTTTCCGATGCTCAAGTCTGCGTGGCATCTTTCCGACGCCCAGCTGGGGGCGCTCAGCAGCGTGGTCGCGTTGATGGTGGGCGTGCTCACCTTCCCGCTGTCGGTGCTGGCGGACCGTTGGGGCCGCGTGAAGAGCATCGTCCTGATGGCGACGATGTGGAGTCTCGCGACTCTCGGCTGCGCAGTGGCGACGAGCTACGGCGAGATGCTGGTCGCGCGCGCCTTCGTCGGCATCGGCGAGGCTGCTTATGGCAGTGTCGGCATCGCGGTCGTGCTGAGCATTTTTCCGGCTCGGCTGCGCTCGACACTGACGGGCGCGTTCATGGCGGGCGGCGCATTCGGCTCGGTTCTCGGCATGGCGCTCGGCGGTGCGGTCGCCGCTCACATGGGATGGCGCGCGGCGTTCGGCGCAATGGCGGCGCTCGGGATGGTGCTGGTCGTCGTCTACGTTTGCATCGTCACCGAAAAGCGTCTTGCACCGCTGCAACCGGCGAGCGCCGGCCGGCAGGGGCAAGATCTCGGTGTACGCATGAGCCTGCGCGCTCTGATGAAAGGGCTCTTTTCGACGAAGTCCGTCGTATCCGCCTATGCGGGCAGCGGCATCCACCTGCTGGTTCCTGCTGCGATGTGGGCATGGATGCCGAGTTTTCTGAATCGCTATTACGGCATGCCCGTCGGCAAGGCCGCCGTGGGGGCCGCGCTGTTCGTGCTGATTACGGGCGTTGGCATGGTGGTGTGCGGACATCTGGCCGACCGGTTCAGTGTGAAGGCGAGGGAGCGGAAATGGAGCATGGCGATCGTCTTCTGCGCGAGCTGTTTCACGCTCCTCGCAATCGGCTTGCGCCTGCCGGCCGGTCCTTTGCAACTCGTGATGATCGGCGCCGGCATGTTTTTCAGCGCGGGCGCGAGCGGTCCGTCCGGCGCGATGGTGGCCAACCTCACTCCGCCGTCGATTCATGCATCGGCATTCGCGACTCTCACGCTGGCGAACAACCTGCTGGGTCTCGCACCTGCTGCCGTGTTGACAGGAATCGTCGCGGACCGGATCGGTTTGCTCGGCGCGCTGCAACTCGTCCCCTTGGCACCGCTCGTCGCGGCCATTGCATTTTTTATCGGCAAGCGCAACTACGCCGCCGATCTGAATCGACTCGATACCCTGCGCGAGCAGGCGGTGCGCTGAGTGTGATCGTCACCTCGCAGCACTCGAGAATTTAATTGCAGTTGAGTAATGAATAGGAGATTGAACATGGCGAAAGCAGTGCGCTTCCATGAAACCGGTGGTCCTGAAGTATTGCGCTACGAGGACGTTCAAGTGGGTGACCCCGGCCCCGGCCAGGTGCGTCTGCGTCACGAGGCAGTGGGTCTGAATTTCGCCGACACCTATTTCCGCAGCGGCCTGTATCCCGTGCCGATGCCCGCAGGCATGGGCGTCGAGGCGGCGGGAGTGGTCGAGGCCGTTGGCTCCGACGTGACGGACGTAGCGCCGGGCGATCGTGTGACCTACACGGGCTTTCTCAACACGCTCGGCGCTTACAGCACTGAACGTCTGATACCGGCGGCGGCGCTCATCAAGCTACCGGATGCAATCTCTTGCGAGACGGCTGCCGGCATGACCATGCGCGGTCTGACCTCGGCGTATCTGATGCGCCGCATCCATGACTTCAAGAAGGGCGACACGATCCTGCTGCATGCGGCCGCCGGCGGCGTCGGCCTGATCGTATCGCAATGGGCGAAGTTGCTCGGACTCACCGTGATCGGCACGGTTTCGACTGAAGCGAAAGGCGAGGTGGCCCGCGCGCATGGCTGCGACCACGTTGTGTACTACAGCCACGAAGACGTCGCCAAACGCGTGCGTGAACTGACCGACGGCGTCGGTGTGAACGTGGTGTTCGATAGCGTCGGAAGGGACACGTTCGACGCGTCGCTCGACTCGCTCAAACGTCGCGGCCTGATGGTCTGCGTGGGCACGGCGTCGGGTCCGATTGCGCCCTTCAACCCGCAGATTCTGGCGATGAAAGGTTCGCTGTACCTGACCCGTCCGGCGCTGGCGGACTACATTGCCGACCCAGCGGAAAAGAACGAGCTGGCAGCCGAAATGTTCGGGCATGTGGCTGCGGGCCGTATCAGCATCGAGCTGAATCAGCGTTATGCGCTCGAGGATGCCGCGCGCGCACACCGCGATCTCGAATCGCGCAAGACGACCGGTTCATCGGTCTTCGTCATCTGAGGAGCGAGCTGTGCGAGTCGAACAATTGACGTGCGCGATCGGCGCGGAGCTGGTCGGCGTGAATCTCGCCGATGCGATTCACGACGACGCTCTGTTTGGCGAGGTGAAGGCGGCGCTGCTCAGGCACCGCGTGCTGTTTCTGCGCGATCAGGACATCACGCGCGAGCAGCACGTGGCGTTCGCGCGCCGCTTCGGCGAACTCGAAGATCATCCGGTCGCGGGCAGCGATCCGGAGCATCCGGGCCTCGTGCGCATTTACAAGACCCCGGATCAACCGAACGATCGCTACGAAAACGCGTGGCACGCCGACGCCACGTGGCGCGAGGCGCCGCAGTTCGGCGCGGTGCTTCGCTGCGTGGAGTGTCCGCCGGTGGGAGGTGACACCATGTGGGCGAACATGGTCCTCGCCTACGAAAACCTGCCCGAGCATGTCAAGACGCAGATCGCCGACCTGCGGGCCCGCCACAGCATCGAGGCGAGCTTCGGCGCGGCGATGCCGATCGAGAAACGTCTTGCGCTCAGGGCGCAGTTTCCCGATGCGGAGCATCCCGTGGTGCGCACGCATCCCGAGACGGGCGAGAAGGTGCTTTTCGTCAGCGCCTTCGCCACGCATTTCACCAACTATCACACGCCAGCACGCGTGCGCTTCGGACAGGACGCCAATCCTGGCGCGGGCGATCTGCTGCGCTATCTGATCAGCCAGGCCTATATCCCGGAGTATCAGGTGCGCTGGCGCTGGCAGAAGAACAGCGTCGCGATCTGGGATAACCGCAGCACACAGCACTACGCGGTGATGGACTACCCGCCGTGCCATCGCAAGATGGAGCGCGCGGGGATTATCGGCGACAAGCCGTACTAACCCGCGAGGAGATGGCTGCATGTCCGCCGATACGACCCACACCATTCTGATGGTGCCAGGCTTGCGCGATCACGTCGCCGAGCACTGGCAAACGCTGCTGCAAGCCAGGCTGCCCAAGGCAGCGTGCGTGCCGCCGCTGGAACACGACAAGCTCAGTTGCGCTGCGCGCGTTGCCGCGCTCGACGCCGCGCTGGCGAAGATCGAGGGCCCCGTGATTCTGGTCGCGCACAGCGCGGGCGTGATGATCACCGTGCATTGGGCCCAGCGCCACACGCGCAAGATTCACGGCGCTTTGCTGGCTACTCCGGCCGACCTCGAAACGCCGATGCCGCCGGGTTACCCGAGCATGGATGCGCTCGCCGACCACGGCTGGCAACCGATTCCCCGCCGGCCGCTGCCGTTTCCGAGCATCGTCGGCGCGAGCCGCAACGATCCGCTCGCGCAATTCGAGCGGGTGGCCACGATGGCGGATGACTGGGGCGGCCGTCTCGTCGATCTGGGCGAGGTGGGGCACCTCAATCCCGCGGCGGGTTTCGGTGAATGGCCGATGGCGCAGAAGCTGATCGATGAACTCGTCGGTAACGGAGCGGCACCATGTCACGGCAAATAGCGGTCGGCACCGTGGATGAACTGCCTCCGGGCCGGCGCAAGCTGACTTTCATCGATGGCCGAAGCATCGTGCTGTTCAACATCGACGGCACGCTTTGCGCGATCGACAACGCGTGTCCCCATAACGGCGCGTCGCTCGCGAGCGGGCAGCTCGACGGATGTGTCCTGCGCTGCCCGGCGCACGGCCTGCGCTTCGATGTGCGCAGCGGCAGTATGGCGGCTCCGGGTGGATTGAGCCTGACGACTTTGCCGCTCCAGGCAGTCGACGGAAAGCTGATAGTGAGCGTCGAGACGCAAGCGGCAACTGCTTCGGCAAGTTGCGATAGGGCGCCGGAGCCTACACCCACTCAGGAGAATCAACCATGCAAGGTTTGATGATGCAGCAGCCGCTGCTGGTCGCTTCGCTGCTCATGCATGCCGAGCGCCATCACGGCAACCAGGAAATCGTGTCGCGGCGAGTCGAAGGAGATATTCACCGGTACCGGTATCGGGACCTCGCACAACGCGCGCGCCGCATGGCCAATGCGCTCGCAGCGCTTGGCGTGGAGCCAGGCGAGCGCGTCGCGACATTGGCATGGAATGGTTACCGGCACATGGAACTGTATTTCGCGGCGTCGGGGTCCGGCGCCGTGCTGCATACGCTGAACCCCCGGCTACATGTCGATCAGTTGGCGTACATCATCGAACATGCGCAGGATCGCGTGATGTTCTTCGATATGACGTTCCTGCCGCTCATAGAAAGCGTCGCGCCGCGCGTGCAAAGCCCGAAGGCATTCGTGGCCATGACGGACCGCGCGCATATGCCGCGAACCTTCGGCTCGTCAACGAAGCTGCTGTGCTACGAGGATCTCATCGACCAGAACAGCGACGCGTTCGAATGGCCTTTGCTCGACGAAAACAGTGCCTCGTCGCTGTGCTACACGTCCGGCACGACGGGCAACCCGAAGGGGGTGCTGTACAGCCATCGTTCCACGGTGCTGCACACCTACGCGGCGGCGCTGCCCGATTCGCTGAACTGCTCCGCGCGCGACGTGATTCTGCCGGTCGTCCCGATGTTCCATGTGAACGCGTGGGGGCTGCCGTATATCGCCTGCATGGTCGGCTCGAAACTGGTGTTTCCCGGTCCCGCGCTCGACGGCGAGTCGCTCCATGAGCTGATCGAGGGCGAAAAGGTCACGCTGTCGGCCGGCGTGCCGACCGTCTGGCAGGGACTGCTCGCGCATGTCGAGGCGACCGGCGGTGAGTTTTCGTCGATGAGGCGCACGGTGATCGGCGGCGCGCCGTGTCCGACGGCGATGACCAAGGCGTTTCAGGAACGCCATGCTGTCGAGGTGCTGCACGCCTGGGGCATGACCGAACTCAGCCCGGTGGGCACCGTGTGCAGCATGAAGGCGCATCAGCTATCGCTGCCCACGGCGCAGCGCTATGTGATTCAGGCCAAGCAGGGACGTCCGGTGTTCGGCATCGACATGAAGATTGTCGGCGAAGACGGCATGGAACTGCCGTGGGACGGCAACGCGGCAGGCGACCTGTTGGTGCGCGGACCGTGGGTCACGCGGCAGTACTTCGGCGATGACGGCGTGTCGCCGCTACGCGACGGCTGGTTTCCAACCGGCGACGTGGCGAAGATCGACCCCGACGGCTTCATGCAGATCACCGATCGCAGCAAGGACGTCATCAAGTCCGGCGGCGAATGGATCAGCTCCACCGAACTGGAGAACGTCGCCTATCAGCACCCCGAAGTCACGCATGCTGTGTGCATCGGCGCGCGGCATCCCAAGTGGGACGAACGGCCGCTGCTCGTCATCGTGAAGAAGCCGGGCAGCGCGCTTGGCGCGGAGGAACTGCTCGCTTTGTTCGACGACTGCGTCGCGAAGTGGTGCAAGCCGGACGCGGTGGTATTCGTCGACTCGGTTCCGTTCGGCGCGACCGGCAAGGTGCTCAAAAACCAGTTGCGCGAACAGTTCGCGAATTATTTCCTGCCGGCCTGACAGGCCGGTTTGCAGCCACGCAGCTTCATTCAAGCAGCAATCAAAAAAACGCCGGCGGCGTCCGGTACACCATTGGAGACTAAGAATGAAATTGAGGTTGATCAGCGCCGTCGGGCTTCTGATGTTCGGGACGGCCGTTCATGCGCAGTCGTCGGTCACGCTGTATGGTGTGCTCGACAGTGGGCTCCTGTATCAAAGCACCTCGGCGGCAACGTTCCAGCCGAACGCGCGCAACCAGGGGCATGTTTATCAACTCAAGGACGGCGGCATCTATGCGAGCTTCTGGGGCTTGAAGGGAAGCGAAGATATCGGCGGCGGATACAAGATCAACTTCAAGCTGCAGGGGTCGTTCAACAGCGCGACCGGCAAGTTCGGTTTGTCTGACACGCCGGGAGTCAATGCGATCTTCAACCAGTTCGCGACGATCGGCGCATCGGGGCCGTTCGGCACCTTCGACGCCGGCCGGCAGATCATCCCGATGATTTACGCGATGGCGGAAACCGACGTACGGGGCGCCCAGTATTTCGGCAGTATCCTGACCGCGTGGCTTGGCGTGAACCAGGCAGCGGGCTGGCCCGGCACCAGCACGAACGCGCCGATCGGCGCGCTCTATGACAGCAATGCCCTGGTGTACAACTCGCCGAAGTTCTATGGCGCATCGCTTGCGCTCGAGTACGCGCCGGGCGGCGTGGCGGGCCAGTTCAACGGTGGCACGCGCGAATCCGCCGTGCTCAAGTACTCGAACTACGGTCTGAATCTGTCCGCGGTGTACTACAACGGACACGACACCAACCCTTTTCCGTTGAACTATCCCACCGCACCGGCCATCCCCGCCACCGGGCTCGCGAATAATCGCTTTTACTACTTCGGTGCGATGTACACGATTGCCGGTTTCTCGGTATCCGGCTCATATGGCGTGGGCCGCAATCCGGCGAAAAGCAGCACCGTGGATTTCGAAATGGCATCGGGCGGCGTGGGCTATCAGTTCAGTCCCCGGTTCAAGGTCACTTCGGGCTTCTACTACCTCAAGGACCGGAACAATTCCGCCAATCATTCGAGCGAGTTCGCTGTGGGCGCCGAATACAACCTGTCGGCGAGAACCAAGACCTACGCGCAGGTGGGCTATGTCGACAACAAGGGAACGATGAATCAGACGATCATTTATGGCGTCCCCGTTGCACCGGGTATGTCCACCACCGCAGCAATGATCGGCATTCGCCATACGTTCTGATTCCGTTACTCTCATCGACAGGAGCAATTTATGAAACGAATCCAGGTGCTCATACCTGCAGCCGGCATCCTGATCGCCGTGACTTCCCTCCATGCATGGTCGCAAGGGGGCAATCCTGCCAGTGCGCCGGTGATTGCATCTGACACGACGGCAATGGCGGCCTCCAGCACCGGGGCGCCGGCCACGGGCAGAAAAGCCGACCGGGCGTTGCGCAGGAAGGTTTACGCGGCCATCGGCAAGCACAAGGAGATCGACGCCGGAAACATTAGCGTTATTGCCAAAGACGGCGCCGTCACGCTCAATGGAACGGTGACGGAGGTCTCACAGGTCGATCAGGTGGCGCAAATTGCCAGGGGCGTCGCGGGCGTGACGTCGGTGACCAACAAGCTGACCGTGAAAAAACCGTTTGGCGGGATGTAGGCGGCAGAGTCGGGTCTGGCGATGCAGTGGGCAGAACGCCATGCCCGACTATCCATCACGGCTGGGGCTCGACTTTGGCCCAGCCGGGCCCTGGATCGAACGACTTCATTGCCTTTGCTTTGTCCGCGCTCTGCGGACCCAGATCGGCTTCGTAGACCTGGCCCGCATGACTGACCATGAAGCTCTTGATGCCCGTGTCCCCGTAGCGCACGGGCCACGCAATCACCGCAAAGCCGCCGAACAGCTTTCCATGTGCGAGGTAGTCGTAAGCGCCGCCCGGTGCGTGCGGACCCTGCGAGGTCAGCAGCCTGTAGTCATAGCCGTGATAGCCGGCATCCGATGACTGACGCGCGCGCGCCTGAATGAAGGCGGGTCCGAGCGGACTGGCTGGCGCGTCGGCCTGCGTCGGCCAGTACAGGCCGTCTTGCTTGCCGGGCGAACTCGAGAGCTTCGACGCATACGAAAGCAGACCGTCGCCATCATGGTCCGTGAGCGCGTATTCGCGCTGTGCGTCGTAGATCGCGAGCATGGTCTGGATGACGGCAAGTTCGTTGCGGCCAATTCGGCGCACGCGCATTTCCTGTGCGCCTGCCTTCATGTCGAAGTGCCATCCGCTCGCACTCTTGACGAGTGGGATCGGGAAAGTCCAGTTGTCGTTGCCGACTGCTATGCGCGCATGGTGTTCGTCGATCTGTTCGATCCGGTGCGATTGAGCCCATTCGTCGAGAAAGCGGCTGCGGATTTCAGCACCGCTGGGCGGAATCAGCGTGCGAAAGTTCTCGCCGAATATCGCTTGCAGTGCCGGCTCTTCATTGCGGCTGACTGCTTCGCCCAATGCGTTCATGGCGGCATCGGCAGAGCCGAAGTCCTTCTCCGCGTGCGCCGCGGGCAGTCCACCGAGACCCAGCACACATGCGACGGTGAGAGCGCGCAACGCGCCCTTCATGGTGCGCCGCCGGATTCGAGACAATGATGTCATGTTGTGATCTCCCTAACGTCTTCCACCGCGTCCACCGCTCGCGCGCATGCCACCACCACCGCCGGCTCCGCCACTCGGGCGGCTGAAGCCCGAGCTTTGCACGCTGGAACGTCCGCGGTCGGCACTGCGCTGGGTTGCGCCGCCCGCGCCTACGCCTTGGAACGCGTTGTCCCGACCTCCGCTGGAACCGCTGCCGCCGGCACCGCCTACGCGGTCGCTGGCACGCGACACCTGACCGGTGTTCGCGCGGTTCGATACGCCGCCGCGATCGCCGCCGGCCGACCTGTCTGCCGTTCCTGCGCGATTACCGGCACTCGACCGGTCACCCGCCGATCCACGGTCGCCGCCATTCGATCTGTCGGCTACCGATGCGCGGTCGCCGCCATTCGATCTGTCCACTACCGACGCACGGTCGCCGCCATTCGCGCGATCTCCAGTTCTGCTGCGATCGCCCGCGTTCGCCCTGTCGGCCGTATTGGCGCGTGCGCCATTGCCTGAATCCCGGCCGCGGAAGTCGTTACGCCCTTCCGCGCCGCCGACATTGCGCGAATACTTTTCGCGAGTCGCGTTGTCGCGGTATGCGACGCCCTGACGATGACTCCCGTCGTGTTGCCAGCGTCCTCCCTGGACCTTGGTGCGGTCGAAGTTGCGGTCGATGTTGGCGGCCTTGTTGACGTTGACATTGACGTCGCCGCCTCCCCAGTTGCAATTACCGAAGATCGCACCGGCGGCAGCGAGCCCGACGCCCCAGGCCAGACCGGTCATCAGCGCGCCGCCCGGATAGTAAGCCGGCGGGGGCGGCCAGTAGGTCGGCGGATAAGCCGGGTAGCTCCAGGAACCATAAACGACAGTCGGGTTATACGCGGGCACGTAGATCACCTGCGGGTTGGAAGGCTCGATCTTCACAATGGTCTGCGCACCCGCGGGCGCTTGCTCCACAACGACGTTTTGCTGCTCGTTCGATTTGAGGTTGCCCGAATCACTGGCACGCGCGCGCAAGCGCTGAACTGCGTCGAGCACGTCTTTTTGCTGTGCCAGAAACGCGTCGCCGAGTTTTTGCGTCCAGTCGAGCTTGTCGTTCATCGGTTCGAGAATCTGTGGGAACGCAACCAGCGATTTCACGCTCACGTCCCACGGCTGATCCCCAACGGCTTTGACGGCGGCGTCGCCCGTGACCTTCGGATTGGACTTGACCCAGCGCGCCGCATGCACGATCTCGAGCGGATACGTGGAGGCCATGAGAACTTGCGCCAGCACCGAGTCAGGGTAGAGCGCGATTGGCGCAACCAGCGCTTCAATTTCTTCCGGCTTGAATGGCGTGCGCGGCGGCGCGGCATCCTGAGCATGCGCGATGCCGGCCGTCAGCACGAGGGCGACCAGCGACCACCGGCATAGCGCTGTGGTCCATCGTTGATTCCACAGGAACATGGCCGCTCCTTCAGACAGGGGAGAAGATATCCGAACCAATAAGGCCCGTTGTGAATGGCTGGGAATTGCAGATACTATGCTGAACAGGAAATACTGCCTAATACGATGTTAGAACATCTCACGGATGTTGGAACCTCAATGCGCACGGCATTTACCCGATGTCAGATAGCGTGATTGGATGAAAACATATATCGACGCGTCGCATCGTGAACGATATGGGTCGGCTTCGAGTACGGGTTCGAGCAGGCTGCGGGCAATAGGCCAGAATGCTCGTTGACAGACCTGTCTTCAGCTTTTAGTTACAAATCAACCGGCATGCGTCGTCGCTCGATGCGCGGTTGGGGTGGTTGAGCAAACGCGACAAGACGTCATCCACTCATTGCATGGCTTCGAGGGCGAATGGCGGACTTTTCTGGGTAGCGTCTCGAACGTACTGGTGGCCCGACGGGCGCCGAAACTGACGGGAGTGCGTATGCGCAGCACAGCCATGGAGTCGGCTTCGAAGCAGTTGTACGCGGGGCGAAACAGCCGGACGAAAAGGACCGTGCTGACGTGCGCCGGTCTCGTCCTGATGCTGATGTCTTTTCTGTCCAGCGCGCAGGTCGCGCCTGATGCCTTGTCGAGCAACACGGTCATAGGAGGCAATGTGAAGCGGCATGCCGATGCCGTACTCGCAGTGATGACCTACACGACAGTCCCCGACGTAACCACCAGTTCTCTGTCGATCAATAGCGGCACTACCGGCAATCCGGGCTTCGGCCAGTCGCAACTGGGCGGCGGCTTTACGCTCAGCAAGAAGTTTCCTTTGTACCTGGAAGGCACGCTTGCTTACAGCCGTTACGACCCGACGTTCATCGCCACCGATGGCGCCCAACAGCGACCACTGCCAACCCGCTGGAACACCTTCAGCACCACGGTGGGTGTTGGCTGGGACTTTCGCATTACGGACGAACTCGTCTTTCGGCCGATTCTCAATGGCACCATTGGGCGTGTCGCAAGCGATTTGAGAGTCGGGCAGACGGTGATCAACCATGTCACGGACAGCAATCTGAACTTCCTCGACAACGGCTCTCTGGACGCCTACGGCTATGGTGGGTCGCTCATGCTCGATTACGAACATTACCGGGAGAACTACGAAATCGACGTCGAGTTGCGTGCGACCGACATCTATCTACGAAGCTTCGGTGGGTCGTCCGCAGCGGTGCAGGGCTCGGCCATGGCACAGCAGCTAAGCCTATGGGCGCGCTGGCGCGCGCCTACCGGCTGGCATGCGCTGGATCGGCCCGTGCGCTACGTGCTGGAAACCGCCTATTCCCACTATTTCGGGGACAGTGCTGGCGTGCTGGGATTCAACGACCTGACGTCATTGGGTGTGGGGCTCGAACTCGACAGCAGCAGGTATCCGGTCATCATTACTCGCACACGTCTGGTCGCGAGATATGTTTTCGGGCACAACGTGCACGGCGTATCGCTTGGATTTGCCGTAAGTTTCTAAGGTGACCCGACGCTGAAAGGGGCGGCGTAGCCCCGTGCTGCGGTGTTTCGCCGCTGAAAAAAACGGCAGGCGGTTAATCTGCATCAATATTCTCGCGGCGGATCCGGTCGGTTCTGGAAAACGCAGCAACGGCGCACTAATATGGTTTGAGAAACCACTTGCAGATTGCAGAGGTCCGCATGAAGAAATCGGAAAGGCGCGTTGCCATCGCATTGGCGGGCGTCGCTATCTGGCTGGGTGGTCTTTACGCGACCATCACCGGCTTGCTCCACGACCGCCAGGTGGAGTTTCGTTACGGCGTACTCGCGATTTTTTTCGGTGTCGCAATCGCGGTCATTGCGCTAAACCTGATATCAATTCCAGGCCTGTCGACCAGGAAGAAGCCGATCTCGCGATAGCAGCGTGCTTGCTGCGAACCGGATCTCGACGCGGACTTTCTGTTTTTTCTATTCCTGGTGGGTCCGGCGAGCGCTTCTGTCGAACAAAGCAGACCGGCAAAGCAGCCACGAAGGCGCTGCCGGTCCTGCTTAAATATTCACCAAGCATCAATAGCCTTTCGTATACAACGACAGATGGTTATTCACCGACGTTACACCCGGTACGTTCATCGCCACGTTCGCGGCCTGCTGGATCTGGGCACCGTCGGGCACGCTGCCCGATAACGTCACGACACCGCCGCGCGCCTTGACGAACACGTTTGATACGTTGAAGTGGGGCGTTTTGGACAACGCTTTGCGAACATCGCGGGCCAGCTTCTTGTCCGCTTGCGTCGCACTACCCGAACCTGCGCCCGAACTCGACGCCATCGGCATGGCGCTGCTGGTTTGTGCGTAGAGGTTCGGCGTTAGCGTCAGACATCCCGCCAGGACAAACCAACTCACGAATTGAGATGTTTTCACGTTTGCGTCTCCTTTTGGTTCGAACTGTTCGTGAATCAAAGATAGCCAACGTTGCGCTGCGAACAAAGCAGTCTGCATGATCGCAGCAAAATCTCGCGCGAAAAAGGTCAATTCTCATGCAAGGCGTGGGCGTCTGCCGCGCCCGTCGAGCGGTTATCTAAGCGAGTAGAACATGACATCCGCGTGCGTTTTCAGGCCTCTCATTTTGGAACCCTGAATAACTTCGATTTTCGAATTGCACTCTGCTTGCAATCTCCGTGCAATAACATATCCTTTTTCCAGAGTTCTTTTCGGGTGCCTCTGCGGCACTCCGATGCAAACGGTCGCCAAGAGGCACCCCGCGGCCCGGCAAAACAACAGCGCCGCCGCAGTCGCTCGACACATTACCGTTCACGCACGGTCGAGGCTGCACGGACAGGAGACGCCAGCATGAGCAATGATCGCGCATCGGACGCTTCGTACGAGACTACGCTCTCAAGCGACGAACTCAGACGAATCGACGCCTGGTGGCGCGCGTGCAATTACCTCTCGGTCGGTATGATTTATCTCCGGGATAACCCGCTTTTGCGCGAGCCCCTGAAAGTCGATCACGTCAAGCACCGTCTGCTCGGACACTGGGGCGCAAGTCCCGCGCTTTCGTTTGTCTGGGCTCATCTGAATCGCGTGATCAAGCGCGACGACCTCGACGTTATTTTCATTGCCGGACCCGGACACGGCGCGCCCGGCGTACTCGGGCCGGCCTATCTGGAAGGCACTTATTCGGAGGTGTACCCGGACAAAAGCGAGGACGCCGAAGGCATGCAGAAGTTCTTCAAGCAGTTCTCGTTTCCGGGACATATCGGCTCCCATGTCACACCCGAAACGCCCGGGTCGATTCACGAGGGCGGCGAACTCGGCTACAGCCTCTCGCACGCTTATGGCGCTGCGCTCGACAACCCTGATCTGATCGTGGCCTGCGTAGTCGGAGATGGCGAGGCCGAGACCGGTCCGCTTGCCACTGCGTGGCATTCGAACAAGTTCATCAATCCCGCGCGCGATGGCACGGTGCTGCCCATCCTCAACCTGAACGGCTACAAGATCGCCAATCCGACGATCCTCTCCCGCATCAGCCATGAGGAACTCTCAGCATTATTCGAAGGCTACGGCTATACGCCGTATTTCGTCGAAGGATCCGACCCAGCGCAAATGCATCAGACGATGGCCGGCACGCTCGATACGGTCGTCGCCGAAATCCGTGCGATCCGCGAAAGAGCGCGCACAAACGGCAACGACGCCGAGCGCCCGCGCGGGCCGATGATCGTGTTGCGCACGCCCAAGGGCTGGACGGGCCCGAAGGAAATCAAAGGCCATAAAGTCGAGGGCTCGTGGCGTTCGCATCAGGTGCCGTTTTCCGATGTGAGGGGCAGCCCCGCAAATCTCGAACTGCTCGAAAGCTGGATGTCCAGCTACCGGCCCGACGAGCTGTTCGACGACAGCGGAAGGTTGCTCTCCGAACTGCGCGAGCTTGCGCCGCAAGGGCCACGCCGCATGAGCGCCAATCCGCATACGAACGGCGGAATGTTACGGCGCGATCTGAAGCTGCCTGACTTTCGCGACTATGCGGTGGAAGTTGCGCACGCCGGCAAGGTACTGCGCGAGAACACGCAGCCGCTTGGCCAGTTCCTGCGTGACACCATGCGTTACAACATGGACACGTTCCGCGTTTTCGGCCCCGACGAGACCGCTTCGAATCGGCTTCAGTCGATCTACGAAGTCAGCAAGAAAGTGTGGATGGCCGACATGCTGCCCGAGGATGACGACGGCGGCGAACTCTCGCGCGACGGCCGCGTGATGGAGATGCTCTCGGAGCACACGCTGATGGGCTGGCTCGAAGGCTATCTGCTATCCGGCCGACATGGCTTCTTTCACACCTATGAAGCGTTCGCGCACGTAGTGGACTCGATGTTCAACCAGCACGCGAAGTGGCTCGACGTATGCAAGAACCATGTGCCGTGGCGCGCTTCGGTGGCCTCGGAGAACATCCTGCTTTCGTCGACGGTATGGCGTCAGGATCACAACGGCTTCTCGCATCAGGACCCCGGTTTCATCGACCTCGTGACCAATAAGAGTCCCTCGGTCACGCGCGTCTACCTGCCGCCGGACGCCAATACCCTGCTCGTCGTGGCGGACCAGTGCTTGCGCTCGACCGACTGCATCAACGTGATCGTCGCCGACAAGCAGAAGCACCTGCAATTTACGACCATCGACGAAGCAGTCGTGCATTGCGCAAAAGGCATGGGTGTGTGGCGGCGTGCGAGCAATGACGAAGACATGGAGCCCGATGTGGTGATGGCGTCATGCGGCGACGTTGCCACGCAGGAAGCGCTCGCGGCGACGGCCATTTTGCGGGAGTGTCTGCCCGAGCTGAGGCTGCGTTTCGTGAACGTGGTCGATCTGTTCAAGATGCAGCCGGTGACGGAGCATCCGCACGGCTCGACGGAGCGCGAGTTCGACAGCCTGTTTACCGTCGACAAGCCGGTGATATTCAATTTCCACGGCTACCCGTCGCTGATCCACAAGCTCGCGTATCGCTTCCGCAATCACGAGAACCTGCACGTTCGCGGCTACACGGAGAAGGGCAACATCAATACGCCGCTCGAACTCGCAATACTCAACAAGGTAGACCGCTTCAACCTTGTGATGGACGTGCTCGATCGCGTGCCGCGCTTGCGGGGCAGAACCGCCCATCTGCGAGAGGACATGAGGAACGCGATCATCGTCAATATGAATTACTCGCACGAGCACGGCACCGATAGGCCCGAGATTTCGGATTGGGTGTGGCCGTATTGACCGGTTCGTAGTCAGCGCCGCCGCATCTGCCGTTCGCACGGCTCGAATCGAACTCTTTCAGGTAAGTGTCCAGGCATAAGGAGTCTTGGCGATGAAAGCTCCTGAGCATGCTCTGCGGGTCGAGTTGATCGCGCCGCTTTCGGGCGTGCTGGTGCCGCTCGATACCGTGCCCGATGCGGTGTTTGCGCAGAAGATGGTAGGCGACGGCGTGTCGATCGATCCCACGTCCGATGAGTTGCTGGCGCCGCTTGCCGGCAAGGTCACGCAATTACACAAGTCCAGCCACGCGGTGACGATCACTGCCGATAACGGGCTGCAAGTCTTGCTGCACATTGGGCTCGACACGGTGCTGTTGCGCGGCGAGGGCTTCATGCCGCTCGTCAACGAAGGCGATACCGTCGCGATCGGCACTCCCTTGATCCGTTTTGACCCGGTGGTGGTCGGGGCGAAGGCGAGCAGCCTGCTCACGCAAATGGTGATCGCCAATGGCGAACTCGTCGCCCGCTATGTGCCTGCAAAAGGCATCGTCAATGCGGGCACGGATACGGCGCTGTACGTCGAGCTGGCCGGCAGCATCGCCGACAAGGAGACGGCGGGCGCAGCCGGTGCAATCCTTTCCGGCGAAATCACGCTGCCAAACCCGGCGGGTCTGCATGCGCGGCCCGCCGCCGTGGTCGCTGCGCAAGCAAAAAAATATACGTCCGACATCCGGCTGCTGGTGGACGGCAAGAGCGCCAATGCGAAGTCGGTCGTGGCCATCATGGTGCTCGGAACGAAGCTCGGCGACGCGCTGCGCGTCGAGGCCCGCGGACCCGACGCACATGAAGCGGCGAGCGCGCTTGCGCTTCTGCTTGCCAGCGGTTCCGGTGAGAAGGCCGGCGATGCGCCCGCGCCTGCCCTGTCTTCAACGCCGGTGGCGCCAACCACGGGGACAGTTGCAAGCCCTACCGCCGTGACGGACCCCGACCAGTTCACAGGCGTGTCCGCTTCGCCGGGACTGGCCGTCGGCAAGATCGCGCAGTACCGCCCGCAAGTGATCGAAGTCGCTGAAGCGGGCGAGTCGCCGCAACGCGAACGTGCGCAACTGGAATCCGCGCGACATCAGGCGCGTCAGCAAATCGAAGGGTTGAAGGCGACGCTCGTCGATGCGTCGAAGGCGCAGATTCTTGCCGCCCATCTCGAACTGCTGGACGACCCCGACCTGAACGACATGGCAATCGCCGGGATTAGCGAAGGCAAGAGCGCCGGCTTCGCATGGCGCGAGGCTTTCCAGAAGCAGGCGCGCACGCTCGAGGCGCTCCAGAGTCCACTTCTGCGCGAACGCGCCGGCGATATCCGCGACGTCGGCCGCCGGGTGCTCGCGTTGCTCGCCAACGTCACACCGGCGCAGGTCGACGTGCCCGGCGAATCGATCCTGATTGCCGAAGAACTGTCGCCGTCCGACACCACCTCGCTCGATCGAAGCAAAGTGCTGGGCTTTTGCACGACGACCGGCGGCGCGACAAGTCACGTAGCGATCCTCGCGCGTTCACTCGGCATTCCCGCCATTTGCGGAATCGATGCACGTGCGCTCCAACTCGCCGATGGCACCCCCGTCGTGCTCGACGGTTCGCACGGCAGCTTGCGGCGCAACCCGAGCGCCGACGAACTCGAACAGGCGCGCAAGCGCATTGGGCGCGAGGCCGCCAGACGCGAAACCGACAAGCTCGCGGCGAGCAAGCTCGCGATGACCGCCGACGGTCATCGCATCGAAGTGGTCGCGAACATCCGCAATGCGCAGGAAGCGCGCGACGCGGTAGCGGCTGGCGCCGAGGGCGTCGGCCTGTTGCGCTCCGAGTTTCTGTTCGACGCGCGCGACACCGCGCCCTCCGAAGACGAACAGGCGGCCGAATATTGCGCCGTCGCGCAAGCGCTGGGCCGTGAACGCCCGCTCGTGATTCGCACGCTCGATGTCGGCGGCGACAAACCGCTGTCATATCTGCCGCTGCCGAAAGAAGACAATCCGTTCCTGGGTCTGCGCGGCGTGCGTGTGAGCCTCGAGCGTCCCGACATATTCCGCACGCAATTGCGCGCGATTCTGCGCGCGGCGCCGCTTTGCAATCTGCACGTCATGTTTCCGATGATCGCCACGGTCGAAGAAGTGAGGGCAGCCCGCCACATCCTGCAGGACGAGGCCGGCGATCGCGCGGCGAGCGTCAAGGTCGGCGTGATGATCGAAGTGCCCGCGGCCGCGCTGATCGCGGAGCCGCTCGCTCGTGAAGTCGACTTTTTCTCGATCGGCACCAACGACCTCACGCAATACACGCTCGCCATGGACCGGGGCCATCCGCAACTGGCGAAGCAGGCCGACGCGCTGCATCCGGCGGTCCTGCGCCTGATCGGCATGACGGTGGAGGGCGCGCACCAGCACGGCAAATGGGTCGGTATTTGCGGCGGTATCGCGTCCGATGCGATGGCCGTGCCGGTGCTTGCCGGCCTGGGCATCGACGAACTATCGGTCAGCATCCCCGCTGTCGGTTCGGTGAAGGCCCAGCTTGCACGGATCACCATGAGCGAGGCCCGCCAACTCGCTGTCGAAGTGCTGCGTCTGGGCACCGCCGCCGAAGTGCGCGACCATCTTTCGGGCTTTGCCGATTGAGCTGATGTAGGGGAGATCCTCCATGTTTTCGCATGCGTTTGGAGTCTTGCAGAAAGTCGGTAAGTCGCTGATGTTGCCCGTCGCCGTGCTTCCGGTGGCCGGCCTGCTGCTGGGTCTGGGCGCGACGGACTTTCACGGTTATGTGCCGGCGGTCGTGCTCGCGCTGATGAAAAACTCGGGCGACGTGATCTTCGCGAACCTGCCGCTGATCTTTGCGATCGGCGTGGCGCTCGGCTTTACCGAGAACGACGGCGTCTCGGGCATCGCCGCGACGATCGGCTATCTCGTGATGACCGCGACGCTTGGCGTGATCGCGAAGGTCCAGGGCGTCGAGCCCGACATGATTATGGGTATCCCGTCCGTCCAGACCGGCGTGTTTGGCGGCATCCTCGCCGGTGGCCTCGCGGCCTGGATGTTCAACCGCTATTACCGGATCGCCTTGCCGCCGTATCTCGGCTTCTTTGCCGGCAAGCGTTTCGTGCCCATCGTGACGGCGATCGGCGCGATCGGGCTCGGCGGCATTCTGTCGTTCATCTGGCCGCCGATCGGCAGCGGCATCAAGGCCTTCTCGCACTGGGCGGCGGTATCCGACCCGCGCACCGCGGCGACGGTCTATGGATTCGTCGAACGTCTGCTGATTCCGTTCGGCCTGCATCACATCTGGAACGTGCCGTTTTTCTTCGAAATGGGCAGCTACCTCGACCCGACCACCGGCAAGACGGTGCACGGCGACATCACCCGTTTCTTCGCGGGCGATCCAAGCGCGGGTATTCTCGCGGGCGCCTTCCTGTTCAAGATGTTCGGTCTGCCTGCGGCGGCAATCGCGATCTGGCACTGTGCGAAGCCGGAAAGAAAAGTGGCCGTCGGCGGCATGATGATTTCGGCCGCGCTGACGTCGTTCCTCACGGGCATTACCGAACCGATCGAATTCGCGTTTCTATTCGTCGCGCCGGTCCTTTACTTCATCCACGCGTGCCTTGCGGCGTCCGCGCAGTTCGTCGCGAACACGCTGGGTATGCGCATGGGCTTCACGTTCTCGCAAGGCGGGATCGACTTTCTGATGTTCAACCTGATCGGCAACAAGGGCACGCACGCATGGTACGTGTTCATTCTCGGTCCGATCTATGCGGCAATCTATTACAGCGTGTTCCGTTTCGTGATTACGCGCTTCGACATGAAGACGCCCGGCCGCGAGGACGAGACGGCCGAAACCGCGCCGCTCGCCACGAGCGGGGTGGGCGGACGTTCGCGCGAACTGGTGCTCGCTTTCGGCGGCCGCTCGAATATCACGAGTCTCGACGCGTGCATTACGCGTCTGCGCATCTCCGTGAAAGATCCCGCGCATGTCGACGAAGCAAAACTGAAAGCACTCGGCGCGGCGGGCGTGGTACGCGTCGGCAATGGCGTGCAGGCAATCTTCGGGCCGCTCTCGGAGAACATGAAAACCGATATGCAGGAGTACTTGAAGACGGCCGGCAGCGACGCGGACCTCGCGCCGGCGGGCACGCCCATCGCGGAGAGTACCGCCGCGGCCAGCGCTGCTGCGGCGGCGTCTGCGGTGCTAGCGGGCTCGGCGCAAAGCTCGACGCAGCAGATCGCGCGGGCGGAGCAGATTCGCGCGGCGCTCGGCGGCTCGGAAAACATCGTCAAGCTCGACGCACTGGCGGCCACCCGCTTGCGCGTCGTGCTAGCCGACGGATCGCGAATCGACGCGGCGGCGCTGAAAGCGGCAGGCGTGCCCGCGATACAGGCTTTGAAGAATGGCGCGGTCGATCTGCTGGTAGGACTCGGCGCAGAGAACCTTCGTAGCGCGATCCAGTGGGAGCCGGCGGCCCACCCAACTCCGGCGTGAAATGCGAGGGCACAGACCATGAACGAAGTTTCCGTAGCAGGCGCGGCTTCGAATGCGCAAGCCATGTCGGGCGACGCGAGCGGCTCCACGTTTCAGAACGACGTAGTGAGAAATCTGATTTGCCGCGCGGGGCGCTATCCGGACATTGCCAGCGCGCACGACTGGTACATGGCACTGGCCTTCAGCGTTCGCGACCGCATGCTCGCGCGCTGGGCCGCGACGACGAAAGCGTACGTGGCGAAAGAGGTCAAGGTCGCCTGCTATCTGTCAGCGGAGTTCCTGATCGGCCCGCAACTGGGCAATAACCTGCTCAATCTCGGCATGCAAGACGAAGCGCGCGAGGCGATGCATGCGCTCGGCCAGGATCTCGACACGCTGCTTGCGATAGAGGAAGAGCCCGGGCTCGGCAACGGCGGCCTTGGACGCCTTGCCGCGTGCTACATGGACTCGCTTTCCACGTTGCAGATACCGGCGATCGGTTACGGCATCCACTACGAATTCGGCATCTTCGATCAGGAGATTCGCGACGGCTGGCAGGTGGAGGTGACGGACAAGTGGCTGCAGAACGGCAACCCTTGGGAAATCGTGCGGCCGGATGTCAATTACTATGTCGGCTTTGGCGGATACACGCAGCAGCGGACCGACGACGAAGGTCGCCTGCGCGTGAACTGGATACCCGCGCGGCAAGTGAAGGGCGTCGCCTGCGATCTGCCGGTGCAGGGCTATGGCGTCGACACCTGTAACCTGCTGCGACTGTGGAAGAGCGAAGCGGTCGAATCGTTCGACTTCCAGGATTTCAACGCCGGCGAATACTACGAGGCAGTGCAGGAGAAAGTCGTTTCCGAAACCCTGTCGAAGGTGCTCTATCCGAACGACGAGCCCGAAGCGGGCAAGCGCCTGCGGCTCGCGCAGCAGTACTTTTTCGTTTCGTGTTCTCTGCAGGACATGCTGCGGCTTACGGCATTGAAGGGCACGCCGATCCAGCAGCTTCCCGAGCTGTTTGCCGCGCAACTGAACGACACCCATCCATCGGTCGCGGTGGCCGAGTTGATGCGTCTGCTGCTGGACGTGTACGGGCTTTCGTGGGATGCCGCGTGGGACATCACGCAGCGCACGCTCGCCTACACCAATCACACGCTGTTGCCCGAGGCGCTCGAAACCTGGGGACTGCCGCTCTTTCAAAGCCTGCTGCCGCGCCCGCTCGAAATCATCTACGAGATCAATCGCCGTTTTCTCGACGACGTGCGGCGCGCTTTTCCCGGCGACGACGCGCGCGCGACGCGCATGTCGCTGATCGACGAACGCGGCGACAAGAAGGTGCGCATGGCGCATCTGGCCACGGTGGGCGCTCATGCGGTCAACGGGGTCGCGGCGTTGCACTCCGACCTTCTGCGCCAGACGGTGCTGCGCGATTTTGCGGAGATGTTTCCGCAACGCTTTCTCAACGTGACGAACGGCGTGACACCGCGCCGCTTCCTCATGTTGAGCAATCCGGGTCTGGCGGATCTTCTCGACAGGACGATCGGCGAGAAGTGGCGGACCGATCTCGGGCAACTCGACGCGCTCGCCGCGTACGCCGACGATCCAGACTTTCACGAAGCGTGGCGCGCAGTCCGGCTTGACAACAAGGCGGCGCTCGCGGCGCGGATTGCCGGTGCAACGGGTATCCACGTCGATCCGAACGCGCTGTTCGACATTCAGGTCAAGCGCATCCACGAGTACAAACGCCAGCATCTGAACGCGTTGTACATCATCAGTCTGTATCAGCGGCTATGCCGCGATCCCGGGCTCGACGTCGCGCCGCGCTGCTTCATCTTTGGCGGCAAGGCCGCGCCGGGCTATGCGATGGCCAAGCTGATGATCCGCCTGATCACCGGCATTGCCGAAGTCGTCAACCATGATCCGGTCATCGGCGGCCGGCTGAAAGTGGTGTTCTACCCTGACTTCAACGTGAAGAACGGGCATTGGGTCTATCCCGCCGCAGACCTGTCCGAGCAGATCTCGACGGCGGGCAAGGAAGCATCCGGCACCGGCAACATGAAATTCATGATGAACGGCGCGTTGACGATCGGCACGCTCGATGGCGCGAACGTGGAGATCCGCGAAGAAGCGGGCGCCGACAACTTCTTCCTGTTCGGCTTGACCGCCCAGCAGGTCGACACGTTGAAGCACGATGGCTATCGTCCCGCCGACTACGTGCAGTCCAACGACGATTTGCGCGAAGCATTCTCGCAGATCGAGCAAGGGCGCTTCTCGCGCGGCGACCGGAATGTATTCAGGCCACTCGTCGACAGTCTGCTGCAATACGACCCGTTCCTCGTGCTGGCCGATTTCGCGGATTACGTCGCGTGTCAGCAACGCGTGAGCGACGCGTGGCACGATGCGCGGCGCTGGGCACACATGTCGATCATGAACACTGCGCGCTCGGGCAAGTTTTCGTCGGATCGTGCGATAGGCGAGTACTGTGAGCGCATCTGGAACGCGCGTGCGCTGAGGGATCGAACTTGAGCAGCGCTACCGTCGACAGTTCGCGCACTTATCAGGCGCGGCCCGGTTCGCGATTTCCGCCCGGTGCGTCGGTCGGGCCGGAGGGCGTCAACTTTTGCATTTTTTGCCGGCACGCGACCCGCCTGGAACTGCTGCTGTACGCCGCGACGGATAGCATGGAGCCGTTTCAGATAGTCGGACTCACGCCCGAACGAAACCGCACCTTCTATTTCTGGCATGTGCTGATCGAAGATCTTCCGGTGCCGTGCTGCTACACGTGGCGCGCATACGGTCGTCATGGTGTGCCGCAACTCGATGACGAAACCTGCAGCCGTTACGAGTTGCTCGATCCCGGCGCGCGCGCCGTCAGTGATTGCCAGTGGCACCGCCAGCCCGCTGTTGCTGTGCGCGAGCCTGGGCATGCGTCCTTTCGAGCCATCGTCGCCGAACCGCTCGGCGAATGCGAAGACGTGAGCGTGCGCACGCTCGACGACGCGATCATCTACGAACTACATGTGGGCGGCTTTACGCGGCATGCGTCGAGCGGCGTTCAGTACCCCGGCACGTTCGCGGGGTTGATCGAGAAAATCCCTTATTTGAAGGATCTGGGCATCACGCATGTGGAACTGCTGCCGGTGATGGCCTTCGACGAGCAGGACGTGCCCGCATCGGTCGCAGCGAATGGACTCGTCAATTACTGGGGCTACAGCACGCATAGCTTTCACTCGACGCATCCGCGCTATTGCGTCGAACCTGACCGCGCGCCGCAGGAGTTCCGTGCGTTGATCGACGCGATGCACGCGGCGGGTATCCGCGTGTTGCTGGACGTGGTGTTCAATCACACCGCGGAAGCAGGTGTGAACGGTCCCGTGATCAATTTCAAGGTGCTCGCCAATGAAGTCTTCTATCACGTCGACCGGGCGAACGGAGGACGTTATCTCGACTACACCGGCTGCGGCAATACGGTCAACTGCAATCATCCGCTGGTGTCGGCATTCATCTTGCGTTGCCTCGAATACTGGGTTCAGGAACTCGGCGTGGACGGGTTTCGTTTCGATCTCGCGAGCGTTTTCACGCGCGGCGAGGGCGGTGCAGTGCTCAGTACACCGCCGTTGCCGTGGGCCATGGAAGCGTCGCCGGTGCTCGCGCGCGTGCCGCTGATTGCGGAGGCCTGGGACGCAGCGGGGCTATATCACGTCGGCGCGTTTCCGGGCATGGCATGGGCCGAATGGAACGGACGCTACCGTGACGTGATCCGGCGCTTCGTGCGCGGCGATCCGGGGATGATCGGGCAGATGTGCACGTGCGTCGCCGGGAGCGCCGATCTCTTTCAGGCGGACGGCAGATTGCCGGTGAACAGTATCAACTTCGTGACTTGCCACGACGGCTTTACGTTGCGCGATCTCGTCAGCTACCAGGCGAAGCGCAACGAGGCGAACGGCGACGACAACCGCGATGGCAGCAACGACAATCTGTCGTGGAATTGCGGGGCGGAAGGCGACACGAACGACCCGTCGATCGCCGCCCTGCGTCTGCGGCAGGCGCGCAATTTCATCGCGATCCTGCTGCTGAGCCAGGGCGTACCCATGCTTCTCGCCGGCGACGAAATCCTGCGTACCCAGCGCGGCAACAACAACGCGTACTGCCAGGACAACGCACTGTCATGGATGGACTGGCGTTTCTCCGATGACTCGCTCGACATGCTGCGTTTCGTGCGCGAAATGATTGCGTTGCGCAAGCGTCACGCGAGCCTGCGCCGTCGCCGGTTCTTCACGGGCGGCACGGACCATGGGCAGACGCATCCCGATGTCGCCTGGCACACAGAGCGGCTCGGAGCGCCCGCATGGGGCGACCCGAATGCTCGTCTCGTTGCGTTCACGCTCGCGGGACAGGCGCCGGACGAGCCCATGTTGCATGTCATCTTCAACATGAACGCGGACGGGCGCGAAGCGCAACTTCCCGCTCTCGAGGACGCAAGCTGGCGTCGGCTCGTCGATACGGCCGGGCAACTGCCGTCGGAAGTGGTTTCCACTGTTGAAGCGGCCCGCGTCGAACGGGGAACCTGCCATGTCGAGGCGCGCAGTGTCGTCGTGCTCGAATCGCGATGAATTTTACGCAGTGGTGCAGAACGGTCGGCGGCAAAGTGACTTCAACGTTCATCTACTGCTGCATTGGTTTCATATCTTGAGGGGGCGGCATGGACGCACTCAGAACCTTCGTCGAAAGTCAGCCGCTGTTTGCGCTCTTTTTGACCATTGCGGTCGGCTACCTGGTCGGCGAGATCAATGTGAAAGGTGTGGCGCTCGGCTCCGGGGCCGTGCTCTTCGTTGGACTGGCGCTTGGCGCGTTCGCGCCGAAATCCACGCCGCCGGCTTTGCTGGGCACACTGGGTTTGTTGATGTTTCTTTATGGCATCGGCATTCAGTACGGGGCGCAGTTCTTTCGCGGGCTCACGAGCCGCGAGGGGCTCAAGGCCAATGTAGCCGCATGTCTCGGCGTCATCGTTTCCGGTCTCGTAGCGTGCGCGTTCATCCACTTCGGCATCACGCTCGCCGACTCCCTCGGCATGTTCGCGGGCAGCGGCACCAGCACGGCGAGCCTTCAGGTTGCCATCGCGTCGATGAAAAGCAGCGATGCCGCGGTGGCCTATAGCGTGACCTATCCGTTCGGCGTGGCCGGGCCGATTCTGTTCATCTATGCACTGAACCTGGTCCTCAAAGTCCAGATTCGCAAGCCGCCTGAAAAGTTGCTGGAGACTGCGGAAATCGCGCTGCGCAATGCGAGCCTTATTGGTCTGCGGCTGTCGGAGCTTTTGACACGGCTGCCTGCGGGGGTGGCTATCGCGGCCGTGCGGCGCGCGCATCACAACCAGCTCCCCACCGACGATCTCCTTCTGCGCGCTGACGACGTCCTGCTCGTCACCGCCACCGATCCGCGCCTGCTCGACGAAGCAACGGCGCTGTGCGGGGAGTTGCAGCCGGGACGTATCACGAGTCATCGAGAGGATGTGGACTACATGCGGGTGTTCGCTTCTAATCCGTCGGTGGTCGGCATGCCGCTTGGCAGTCTCCGTTTCCCGGACGGTGTGAACTGCGCGGTCGCGCACGTGCGGCGCGGCGATACCGATCTGCTGTCTACGCCGGACCTCGTTCTCGAAGCGGGCGACCGGGTCGGCCTGCTCGTCAATCGTGCGCATCAGGCAAGCGTTCGCGCATTCTTCGGCGATTCCATCAAGAGCACGGCCGAACTGAGTTTCATTTCTTTGGGCATAGGCGCGGCGGCGGGACTGCTGGTCGGCGCGATCCCGCTGCGCTTCCCGGGTCTCGGCGCGTTCACGCTGGGTCTCGCGGCGTTGCTGCTGGTCGCGCTGTGCCTCGGCAAGGCGCGCCGCAGCGGACCGTTCGTGTGGGTGATGCCGCTTTCGGCGAATCTCGTGCTTCGCAATCTCGGACTCACCATTTTCCTCGCGCAGGTGGGCATCTCCTGCGGACCCAAGTTCGTCGCGACCGTGGGCACCGCCGGACCGCTGCTGCTTCTTTATGGCGCGGTCACGCTGTTGGTGCTCGTCGGGGTTACGGCGATCTGCTGCCTGTGGGTCTTCAAGCTGTCTTTCGATACGTCGGTCGGCGTGATCTGCGGCGCGACCGGCAACCCGGCGATTCTCGCCTTCGCCAATCGCGTTGCGCCGACGGATCAGCCCGACATCATGTACGCGATGATTTTCCCGTCGATGACCATCGTCAAGGTGCTTTTCGTACAGATCGCCATAGCGATTGCAGCCGGCTAGACGAAGCTGCGCCGCACGCGAACGAACGTCCACCCCGGATATTGAAGGAGTCGATCATGGAAGTAGCGATATTTAGCTCGACACGCTATGAACGCCGGTATCTCGATGAGGCCAACCATAGCGGCGAACACAAGCTGCATTACTACGACGCGTTGCTGGATACGGATACCGTTGGCCTTGCCGCTGGCTATGGCGCCGTGTGCATCTTCGTCAACGATAAAGCGGACGCGCAGGTACTGGCCGCGCTGCACAAGGGTGGCACACGTCTGGTGGCTTTGCGCTGCACGGGCTTTAACAACGTCGATCTCGCCGCTGCGGACAAGCTCGGCATCAAGGTGGTGCGCGTCGTGACGTATTCGCCGAACTCCGTGGCGGAGCATGCGGTAGCGCTGCTGCTCGCCATCAACCGAAAGGTGCACCGTGCATACAATCGCACGCGTGATTCCAATTTCTCGCTGGACGGCCTGACCGGCTTCGACCTCTGCGGCAAGACGGTCGCGGTGGTCGGAACGGGCAAAATCGGCTGCGTGTTCGCGAAGATCATGCTCGGCTTCGGCTGCAGGGTCATCGGTTTCGATCCGTACCCGTCGGCGGAATTCGAGGCGCTCGGCCTGAGCTACGCGAAGCCCGGCGAGATCGGCGAACAAGCCGACATTATTTCCCTGCATTGCCCGCTCACTCCCACGACACACCACGTGATCAATTCGGAAACGCTCGCACGCGCGAAGCGGGGCGCAATACTCATCAACACTAGCCGCGGAGGGCTACTCGACACCGAGGCAGCCATCGAAGCGTTAAAGACCGGCCAGCTCGGCGGGCTTGGAATCGACGTGTATGAGCAGGAGGGCAATCTCTTCTTTCGCGACCTCTCGGGCGAGATCATCACCGACGACGTCTTGCAGCGCCTCGTGTCGTTCCCCAACGTCATTGTGACCGGACATCAGGCGTATCTTACGCACGAGGCATTGACGACCATTTGCGAAACCACGCTCGAAAGCGTCTCGGCGTTCGAGCACAATCGGCCTTTGCAGAACGAAGTGAAGATCCAGTAGGGCGAATGCTATCGAGCACGCGTTCACGGTGTGGGTCGATCGTGATCTGGGACTTGAGCGCGACATGGATTTCGCGCGCTTGCACTGGACCACGAACAGAAAGTGCCAATCCAGCCTCGCACGGCGCGAGGCTGAATGCACGTTGAACTTATTCGCCGTCTGACGCCGCTCCATATCCGCCGCCGCCAGGCGTCTGAATCACGAAAACGTCGCCGGCGCTCATCTGCACCTGATGACGCGCGCCGAAAGTTTCACGCTCACGCGAACCGGCCCGTTCGACCCAGTTCACGCCGAGCTTGCCCGGCGACCCGCCCGCCATGCCGAACGGCGCCACTCGCCGGCGATTGGACAGGATGACCGCGGTCATCGGTGCGAGAAAGCGGACCCGCCGCTCCGTGCCGTCGCCGCCTCGCCATTGCCCGGCGCCGCCGCTGCCGTGCCGCACGCGGAAGTCGTCGAGGCGAACCGGAAAGCGCCATTCGAGCACTTCGGGATCGGTAAGCCGTGAGTTCGTCATGTGTGTCTGCACCGCACTGCAACCCGCTGACGATGCACTCGCTCCTGCGCCTCCGCAGATCGTTTCGTAGTACTGATATTGCTCGTTGCCGAACGTGAAGTTGTTCATCGTGCCCTGGGCGCCCGCCATCACGCCGAGCGCGCCATACAGCGCGTCGGTCACGACCTGCGACGTCTCGACGTTACCGGCGACGACCGCCGCCGGATAGCGCGGATTGAGCATCGAGCCTGCCGGAATGCGAATGTCCAGCGGCTTCAGACATCCGGCGTTCAGCGGAATGTCATCGTCCACGAGCGTGCGGAACACGTACAGCACGGCCGCCTTGCAGATCGCGGACGGCGCGTTGTAGTTGGTCGGCTGCTGTTCGCTCGTCCCCTCGAAATCGATCACGGCCGAACGCGTCTCGCGGTCGATCGTCACCGCCACGACAATCTTCGCGCCGTCGTCGAGTTCGTATTCGAAGCGTCCGTCCTTGAGCACGGACAGCGTGCGCCGTACGACCTCCTCGGCGTTGTCCTGCACATGTTGCATGTATGCCCGCACCACGTCGAGTCCGAACTGCCTGCACATGCGGTCGAGTTCCTGCGCGCCCTTCGTGCATGCCGCGATCTGCGCCCGCAGGTCGGCGATGTTCTGTTCGACGTTGCGAACCGGATAACGGCCGGAAGTGAGTAACTCACGTATTTCGCCTTCGAGAAAGCGGCCCTGCGCCACCAGTTGCACGTTATCGAGCAGCACGCCTTCCTGATCGACGTGCGTCGAGTCGGGCGGCATCGAGCCCGGCGAGATGCCGCCGATATCCGCGTGATGGCCGCGCGCCGCGACATAGAACGTCGGCGCTGCGTGCTCGTCGACGAACACCGGCATGACCACGGTCACGTCCGGCAGATGCGTGCCGCCGCCATACGGCGCGTTAAGCACATACACATCGCCGGACTGCATGGTGTCGGCACGCCGCTCGATGATGGTCTGCACGCTTTCGCCCATCGAGCCGAGGTGGACCGGCATGTGCGGCGCGTTGGCGATCAGGTTGCCGCCGGCGTCGAACAGCGCACACGAGAAGTCGAGCCGCTCCTTGATGTTGACCGAGTACGACGTGTTCGCCAGCGTCACGCCCATCTGCTCGGCGATGGACATGAACAGGTTGTTGAACACTTCGAGCAAGACCGGATCGGCTTGCGTGCCGATCGGATGACGGTTGACGAGCGCGCTCGTGCGATTGACCACCAGGTGATTGTGCCCGCTGACCTCGACTTGCCAGCCCGGTTCGATGACGGTCGTTCCGGTCTTTTCGCTGACGATGGCCGGACCGTCGATACTTGCGCCGGGTGCGAGCGATTCGCGATCGAACACAGGCGTGTCGTGCCACTCGCCGCCTGAAAACACCCGTGTCATGGCGAACGGTTCGGGATTCGTGGAAGCACCCTCGGTGAGGGGCCAATGTTCGTCCTCGACCTCGTGCGCCTGGCCGATCGCCTCCACGGCGACGGCTTCGATAACCAGTGCCTTGTTCGGCATCAGGAAACCGTAACGGGCGCGGTACAGACGTTCGAACGTCGCGACAATCGCCGGTGCGTCGTTGCTGAATTCGATTTCGAGCGTGGTGTCGGTGCCTTCGTATTTGACGTGAAGCGTGCGGCGCAGCGTGATGCAGTCGCTCGCGATGCGCTGCTGCGCGACTTCGCTGCGCGCCGCGGCTTCCAGCGGCGTGAACGCGTCCTCGCAAGCGGCGAGCGACGCGCCGTCGAGCCGCGTTTCGACCGCTTGCTGACGCAGCGCGCGCACGTCGGCGAGACCCATCCCGTACGCCGACAGCACGCCCGCGAGCGGGTGGATGAACACGCGCGTCATGCCGAGCGCGTCCGCAACGAGGCAGGCATGCTGACCGCCCGCGCCGCCGAAGCAGGCGAGCGTGTACTTCGTCACGTCGTAGCCGCGCTGCACCGAGATCTGCTTGATCGCATTCGCCATGTTCTCCACGGCGATCTTCAGAAAGCCTTCGGCGATGTCGGCCGGCGAGCGGGCGATGCCCGTGGCGTCCTCGACCTGCGCCGCAATCTCCACGAATTTGCGCTGCACGACAGCGGCATCGAGCGGCAAGTTGCCCTCGGGGCCGAACACGTGAGGAAACCATTGCGCGCTGATCTTGCCGGTCATCACGTTGCAATCGGTGACGGTCAGCGGGCCGCCGCGCCGGTACGATGCCGGCCCCGGATTCGCGCCGGCGCTCTCGGGGCCCACGCGCAAGCGCGCGCCGTCGAAACTGCAGATCGAGCCGCCGCCCGCAGCAACCGTGTGGATTTTCATCATCGGGGCGCGGATGCGAACGCCGGCCACTTCCGTCGCGAACTCACGCTCGTACTCGCCCGCGTAGTGCGTCACATCGGTCGACGTGCCGCCCATGTCGAAACCGATGATCGACTCGAAGCCCGCGAGCTTCGACACCTGCGCCGCACCCACGATGCCGCCCGCGGGACCGGAAAGGATCGCGTCCTTGCCCTGGAAGCGGTGCGCGTCGGTGAGGCCGCCGTTGCTCTGCATGAACTGCAGCGGCACCGCGCCCAGATCGCTTTCCACTTGCTGAACGTAGTGGCGCAGAATCGGCGACAGATACGCGTCCACGACGGTCGTGTCGCCGCGCGAGACCAGCTTCATCAGCGGACTGACCTCGTGGCTCACGGAGATCTGCGTGTAGCCGATGTCCTGCGCGATTGCCTTGAGCTTGCGTTCGTGTTCGGTGTAGCGGTAGCCGTGCATCAGCACGATTGCGCAGGAACGGATGCCGCTGTCATAGGCCTGCCGCAACGCCGCGCAAGCCTGGTCCGTATCCAGTTCGCGCACCACTTCACCGCGTGCGCCGATCCGCTCGTCGATCTCCACGACGCGCTGATAGAGCAGCGTCGGCAATTCGATGTTGCGCACGAACAGCTTCGGACGGCTCTGATACGCGATTCGCAACGCGTCGGCAAAACCCTTTGTGATCGCGAGCACCGTTGGCGCGCCCTTGCGTTCGAGCAGTGCATTGGTGGCGACCGTCGTGCCCATTCGCACGCTGTCGATCAGATGCGCCGGCACCGGCTCATCTGCCCCGACGCCCAGCAATTCGCGGATGCCCTGCACCGCGGAATCCCGGTATCGTTCCGGGTTTTCCGACAGCACTTTGTGCGTGACGATCTGCCCATCCGGCCGGCGCGCGACGATGTCGGTGAAGGTGCCCCCGCGGTCGATCCAGAATTGCCAGCGGCGATCGCGCGGTAGCTGAGAGTGGGCTTGATGTGTCATCAGAAGGTACCTCCGGTGAATAATGGGGTGCTCACGATTCGAGCTGCGCGCCGCGCGTCTCGGGCAGCGTCAGGGCCGCGAGAATCACGACGCCGTAGGCGGCCGCAGCGAACGTGCCGATCGCGACGCCGAGCGCCATTTTTTGCGCGACGAAGCCGATCAGAAACGGGAAGGTCGCGCCGACCGCGCGGCCGAAGTTGTAGCAAAAGCCTTGTCCCGAGCCGCGAATTCGCGTGGGAAACAGTTCGGTCATGAATGCGCCCATCCCGGCGAAGATGCCCGAGGCGAAAAAGCCGAGCGGGAAGCCGAGCACGAGCAGCAGCGCGTTGCTCATCTGCACGCGGGTATAGACGAGGGCGATCGCCATCGAGGCGATCGAGAACACGATGAAGTTCAGCTTGCGGCCGAAGCGGTCGCTGAGAAAAGCGCCGCACAGGTAGCCCGAATAAGAGCCGGCGATAATCACCGCGAGATAGCCGCCCGTGCCGACCACGCTCAGGTGCTGCTCGGTCTTGAGGTAGGTGGGCAGCCAGGTGGTGATCGCGTAGTAGCCGCCCTGCGTACCGGTGGCTAGGATCGCGGTGCGCACGGTGGTCAGCCAGACGCCAGGGCCGAAGATCTCGAAGAACGAGCTCGTGTGGCCGGCTTGCGCGTCACGCTGCTTCTGTTGCAGGTGGATTTCGGGTTCCTTCACGAAGCGGCGGATGAAGATGACGAACGGCGCGGGCAGGACACCGAGCGCGAACAACGCGCGCCATGCGAGCTCGCCTGGCAACAGCGAAAACACCAGCGTATAGAGTCCCGCCGACGCCGCCCAGCCGATCGCCCAGCCCGCCTGCACCATGCCGACTGCCTTGCCGCGATCGCGCGGCCGGATCACTTCGCCGATCAGCACGGCGCCGGCGGTCCATTCACCGCCGAAGCCGAAACCCATCAACCCGCGCGCGACCAGAAGCTGGCTGTAGTTCTGCGCGAACGCGCACAGCAGCGTGAAAAAGGCGAACCAGACGATGGTGATCTGCAGCGTCTTGACCCGGCCGATGCGGTCGGAAAGAATGCCGGCGACCCAGCCGCCGAGCGCCGAAGTCAGCAGCGTGACCGTGCCGATCAAGCCGGCTTCGCCCTTGCTGAGACTCCACGTCGCGATCAGCGTCGGAATGACGAAGCTGAGAAATTGCGTGTCCATGGCATCGAGCGCATAGCCGATCTTGCAGCTCCAGAACGCCCGTCGATCGCTCGCGTTGGTGTGCCGATACCAGCCGAACATGCCGCGGCTCGCGGTGGTGTCCGCCATTGCGTCCTCGGCGGGCGTGCTTACGTACTGCGCTTCCGTATTCATGCGTTTCTCGTGTGAGGCGGCCAAGCCGTGCGTCAGAACACCGCGAGCGATGCGTTGGGGATGTCGGTGACCAGCATGTGGCCGGGACGATGTGCGATCGCGAACGGCAGCCGTGCGCTTTCAATGGCGCTTTGAGGCGTCACGCCGCAGGCCCAGAAGACCGGCAGCTCGTGTGCATGGATCGCTACCGGATCACCGAAATCAGGGCTCGACAGCGCCTCGATGCCCAGTACCGTCGGATTGCCGATGTGCACCGGCGCGCCATGCACCGACGGAAACCGGCTCGTGATCTGCACCGCGCGAATCGCATGGGCGCCGCTCATCGGCCGCATGGAGACGACGAGCCGGCCACCGAATGGCCCCGCCGCCTGATTCGCGACGTTGGTCCGGTACATCGGCACGTTGACGCCTTCGTCCACGTGACGCAACGGAATGCGCTCACGCGCGAGCATCTGCTCGAACGAGAATGAGCAGCCGATCGCGAATACGACCAGATCGTCGCGCCATACTTCACGGATGTCGGCGGGCTGCTCACACAGAACGCCGTCGCGATAGACGTTGTAGCCGGGGACATCGGTGCGGATGTCGAGATCGCGGCCCAGCGTCGGCAGATCGAATTGCCCCGGTTCACCGACGCCGAGCAGCGGGCAGGCTTTCGGATTGCGCAGACAGAAGCGCATGAAGTCCTCTGCGTAGGCGCTCGGGAGAATGGCGAGATTGGCCTGCGCGAAGTCGCCGCAATAACCGGCCGTGGGCCCTGAAAATTCTCTGCGGCGAACTTGCTGGCGAAAGGTGTGTGGCATGACGGCAATTCCGTTGGTGAGTGCGATGTCATGCAGATTAGGACCAACAAAATAGCTGCGCCAGCGAGTAATTCGTGCCGCTGTTGTTCAGGTTTTCCTAACGATTTCGTGCGGGTTTTTACGTAGCGGGTCGTTGGCTACGCGTCGGGTTAAGCACTTGGGCGAAGCCTCGAAAGCCCCAGTGGCTAGGGCTTTCCAGCGAACAAAGCATGGCTGCGTCAATGCTTTCGGAACACGCGGCGGTGCTTCGAAATACCGACTACAAAAGCGGTCGATTTCGCGTAAAAAGGGTTTTTTGTTAAGGCATACTGCAAGCTGGAGACGACCGGAAACTTCGCCCATCTCAAGAGCTGCCCATGAACACGCGCTTTCTCGAGACCTTCGTGACACTTGCCCAACTCGAAAGCTTTCGAGCCACGGCGCGGGTGCTGCATGCGACCCCAGCGACGATTTCGCTGCGCATCCGCTCATTGGAGGACGAACTCAAGACGGAACTTGTCGACCGTTCGACAACCGGTTTCCGGCTCACGCCTTCGGGCCAGAATCTGCTCGGGCCGGCGAAAAACGTCGTCAATGCCACCCGAGCGTTGCGGGAAGCGGCGGGCCAGGAAGTGGTCGTGGGCGGCAAGCTGCGCCTGGGCGTCATCGAGACGGTCGTGCATAGCTGGCTCGCGCACTATGTCACCGAGTTGAACGCCAGTTTTCCACGGCTGGAAGTGGACCTGACCGTCGATTCGAGTTCGGTCCTGCAACGGCGTCTACTGAGCGGCGATCTCGATCTTGTCATACGGGTCGAGGGCATCGACAGCACGAAGGTCGTCTCCAGCGCGATCGCCAGTTATCCGGTTCGCTGGATCGCGAAACGGGGCTTGTTGTCGAGGCGTGCGGAAGGGCTTGCGCTACGTGTGCTGGAGCGTCCGGTTCTGACGTTCGGGCGCGGCACCGCGCCGCAAGTCGCGCTCGAAAGCATCATTCATGCGCTCGCGCAGCAGCTTGGCATGCCGGCTGGGCAAACGCGCATCACGTGTTCGCCTTCGGTGGCGGCGATCGTTCAGTTGGTGCGCGACGGATACGGCGTGGCCGCCATTCCCGGCCTGTTCGTCGCGGAGGCGCTGCAGAGCGGCGAATTTATCGAGTTGCCGCTCAAACCCGTGCCGCCGCCGATCATCGTGTCGATGTGCAAGCCCGTGAACGCGAGTCCGATGATTCATGCTGCCGCAAATGCCGCGCAGCTGGCGTGCTCGGCGTATTGCCAGACGCGGCGCAAAGATATGGTCGAGGCGCTTTAAGATGTCTTGAACACAGTTACCATTCGTGCGATCAGGATTTGTTGCGGCGACACGTTTTTATTAGTTCACCTTATCGTGTGCTTATGACGCGAAAGAAAGACCGCATTCAAACGGTTCGGCGCGAGCCCTTCGCGCTCGGCTCGCGGTGCGGGTCGATGGTTTCTTCCTTGCGTCGCGGCGCGGGTGTGAGAATCGAGGCGATTGCCTCGGCCGCGCGCTGTAGCGCGGACACATGTTTCATCGCAGACTCGATTGTCATGCGAGCAGACGGCGCATGAGGGACAAGGACGTTACTGGAACGACGATCGGCGTCAATACCGGCACACCGGTACCGGGGGTGAACGGTCTCAGTGCCGCACAGATGGCGACCCGATCGTCTTTCGCCGGTTACGATTTTTGGCCCCGACGGTGTCTGGGTGTTGCCGCCCGGCGCAACGCATCCCGCTTTACGCTGGCAATCTATGCCGTGAACGATCACAGCCGTTCACCATGGCGCCGCCGACCGTCAAGAATTGGAAGCATCCGCTCCCGGTTTTCCGCCGCGCAAACTCCTGCGCGCATCGGCAAGGCTCGCGCCTCAGTGGTGAACGGGCCGCACCGGTGATCCCATTGGCCGAATCACTGCGGCCTCTCGTGCCTGGATTCTTTCCGCGGACGAAGTCGTTTCACGCGGATTGGTTGCGCGGTCGTACCCGTTCATTTGTTCATGGATGACGAAGTCCGCGACTCTCATAGGGTCCATCGAGTTGCCGTCCACGTCGTACCACTCGCGAATCGAGCGATTTATTTGCGTTAGCGCGGCCACAGCAAGTAGTACGGCATCGGTCTCGGTGATCTTCCCTTCAAGATCATCTGCCAGGTAATCCGCGACACGTAGAGCCGCGTCGATTAGATTGCTGTCGTCAATCAAGTCAGTCAATACCGCATGAACCGCTGCGAGGCAGGCATCTTTGCGGGCAAGTGCGATATCCGTCATGAGGTGCTCCAGAGTCGAGGTGACCGGTTAGCGAACTTTGGCGGCCGCGTCGTAGAACAAAGCGAACGGTACTTAGGCCATCACTGCGACGACTACGGCAACGGCGATATCAGGCGCAAACATAATTTACTCCTGGTTCGCGACGCCTGGTGGGGCGCGTGCAACTACCTCTCGGTCGGCATGATCTGTCTGATAGACAATGCTCATCGAACACACTCGGTCGTCACGATTTGTCTTCGGCGGAATGACGGCGTGCGGAATGCAACGATACAAGTCGTGCGAGCACGATAGCCGGATAGAGTTGGCCAATCAGCCCCTCGAGATTTGCAAGCGATCTCGCTTGAGGCGCGACGGGCACAATGTCGCCATACCCTGCCGTGGTCAACGTCGTGAAACTGAAATAGATCCAGGTTGAGACGCTCTCTGAATTCCGGTCCAGCATTGCGGAATTGAACGCCCAGGGAACCAGGATATTGACGAGCTGATAGGCCTCCGCCCAAATAACGCCCACCAGTATGTAAAACGCGATCGCTCCATGGATCCGGTCGAATGTCACTTCTCCTGGAGCCAAAACACTCATAGCGATGGTCAGGCCGATGAGCCCCGCTGCAAGAAGAGTCGTTTCGTCGCGCATCGCCAGTGTGAGGTCGGCCGGAAATACCCAACTTGCCACTCGTACAGCGACAGCAACCAGGGCAACCAGAGCGATCAGCACGGAGGCCTTGGGTCGCTCGGTCGCCGTCACGACGCCGGTCAGAAGGATCAACGAAAGAAGCAGGTCTTGCGCGATCCGGCCCGTCGGGCTGTTCGGCTCGGTGAAAAATGGCGCGCCGAACACGGCGATCACAAGGAGCACCAGAAGCGCGGCCATGCTGACCCTGCGCAGCTGTGCGGCGCGGTCCGCGAGTCGTTGTATGCAGGACATCGCTTCTCCCGGCAAACGGCAGCAGGTTATACCATCCTTCTCGAGAATTTCAGGGAGATCTTCGGTGAACCAGAGGCTCGCCCCCCTGCAGCTTCATGTAGCGAATCCGGCATCTGCGCAGGATCGGCAGCGCACGCGCGGACGCATCAGGGTCGAGATAGCGACGCGGGCCTGCCAGCTTCTTGTCCCGCGAGGACCCGCAGAAGTCGCATGCGGCGTTGCAAAGGTTGGTTACCGATACGTCACAGACCGCAGGCAGAGGATTGCGCGGCTCGCTGCCAACACCGTGTACGTGCCGCAGATTGCGCCTGGCAGGCTGCCCTGGACTTGCCCAGCCTCAAACCTCAGTGGACGTCACCCGAGCCCCAGGTAGCGCCACGCTCGCAGGAATCGCGATTGAAACAGACAGCCCCACCGTGACGCTTTAAAGGCGACCGGACAGTAGACCACCATGCTCAGTCAGTTCTACCCGACATTACTGACGAACACGGCAAGGGCGCCGGTCCGGCGAACTCAGCACAGCGCATCTCACTCATCCGCTTCAGGCCTCGGGGAAGTGGATCAATACCAGTCTACGCACTGCCTGCCAAGGAAGTTATTGGACCTTGGTCCCATACGTCTCGCCCGCCTGGCTGGTCTATCCTTCCTTAGGAACGGCAATGCCGCACACTGCGGAGCGCCACTCTTTCAATCACAATTATCCGACGAATGCAATCCGACCGTCCTATTCCCGAAGCTGGACAGCCTGCCGTCGGGGCGACGCGATGGTTGCGTTGGCTGCCAGGCCTCGCGATGCTCAAGACGTATCGGGCTAGCTGGCTACCCAACGATCTGGCTGCCGGACTGGTGCTCACCACGATGCTGGTACCCGTCGGTATCGCCTATGCCGAGGCGTCAGGCGTTCCAGGCGTCTATGGCCTCTACGCGACCATCGTTCCGTTGCTGGCGTATGCCGTCTTTGGTCCCAGCCGGATTCTGGTGCTCGGTCCGGACTCCGCACTGGCCGCGCCAATTCTTGCCGTCGTCGTCGCTACCGCGGGCAGCGACCCCTCGCGCGCGATAGCGACAGCCAGCATGATGGCGATCGTCTCCGGGCTGTTCTGCATCGTGATGGGACTTCTGCGGCTCGGCTTCATCACGGAACTGCTTTCCAAGCCCATCCGGTACGGCTACATGAACGGCATTGCGCTGACCGTCCTGATCAGCCAGTTGCCGAAACTGTTTGCCATCTCGTTCGAGGATCGGGGACCGCTGCGCGATCTGCTGGCGCTGGGAACGGCCATCGGTGCGGGCAAAGCCAACTGGTACAGCTTCGCCGTGGGCGCGGGAAGCCTTGTGCTGATTTTATTGCTCAAGCGCTTCGAAAAAGTGCCGGGCATCCTGATCGCCGTCGTTCTGGCGACGCTCAGCGTCATCGCATTCGGGTTGGACAGCGTCGGCGTGAAGGTACTCGGCAAGATCCCGCAAGGCCTTCCATCGTTCGCATTACCCTGGGCCGGCGACGCCGATCTCGTCAAGATTCTGCTTGGCGGCTGCGCGGTTGCGCTGATCTCGTTTGCGGATACCAGCGTGTTGTCGCGAACCTTCGCTGCGCGTTTTAATATGCGCGTGGACCCAAACCAGGAGATGGTCGGTTTGGGAGCGGCCAATCTGGCCGCCGGTTTTTTTCAGGGTTTTCCGATCAGCAGCAGTTCTTCGCGCACACCCGTGGCCGAAGCAGCGGGCGCCAGAACGCAGGTGACGGGCGTGGTCGGCGCAGTGGCGGTGGCGCTGCTCCTGATCGCTGCACCGAATCTGATGCGGTATCTGCCCAATAGCGCACTGGCCGCCGTCGTCATTGCCGCCGCCCTCGGGCTGTTCGAATTTACGGATCTCAGGCGCATCTATCGAATTCAGCAATGGGAGTTCTGGCTCTCCGTTGTCTGCTTCGCCGGCGTCGCGGTTTTCGGTGCAATTCCCGGTATCTGCATTGCAATCGCGATCGCGGTGATCGAGTTTCTCTGGGATGGTTGGCGTCCCCATTACGCCATTCTCGGGCGTGTGGAAGATCTGCGCGGCTACCATGACATCAAGCGTCATCCGAATGCCACGCGGATTCCGGGGCTGCTGCTGTTTCGCTGGGACGCGCCATTGTTCTTTGCAAACGCCGAGCTTTTCCAGAAATGCCTGCTCGAAGCCGTCGTCGAGTCGACGACGCCCGTGCGCAGGATCGTAGTGGCCGCTGAGCCCGTAACCAGTATCGACGTGACCTCAGCGGACATGTTACGGGATTTGATTCGAATACTGGGCGAGCGCGATATCGCATTGCACTTCGCCGAAATGAAAGACCCGGTGCGCGACAAGCTCAGACGTTTCGAAATGATGGACATCCTCGGCGATGAGCGATTCCATCCTACCGTGGGCAGTGCAGTCGACGACTACCTCGAGCAGCCCTGAGCGCGATCGCAGGCAGACAGCGACCATGGACGGGAAGCGCCGGTATAGCTTGGCGAGTGCTTATCCGGTGTTCTCCGATTCATCGCCGCTTCGCCGAACTTCGAGGCCTTCAGAGGCTATGAGACCAAAGTCCAATTGAATATCTGAGGATCGGGTTCATAGTAGTGAAACGCCGTGCTTGGTCGATAACAAAAGCAGCCCGACTCTCTACTCGAAGATGCCGGAATATCAGGCAGTCAGTGGGTTCGAGTTTCGCGATGGTTCGTACATCACGGTGTCGCCGCCCAACCGCGACGCGACCTGGCGGGAGAACAACCTATGCTCGTACCGATCACCCAACGGACTGCGTCCAGAGAAATCCTCGATGTACTGATTCGCGCCGGACTCATTGCGGTCCTGGCGGTGTTCTGCTTTCGGATCTTCGCTCCGTTTCTCAACCTCATGGCCTGGTCGCTGATTCTTGCGATCACGCTCTATCCTCTCCAGGTCCGTCTGCGGCCGATGTTCGGCGGCAAGGATGGGCTGACCGCCACGCTGATCATCCTGGTGGCGTTCGCCGTGATTCTCGTGCCCACGTATATGTTGGGTATTGCGGTAGCCGATTCGATTGAAAATGCGATAGCTATTGCCAAAAGCGGCACGTTGCGGATTCCGCCTCCTGCGGAATCGGTGTCGAATTGGCCGCTGGTCGGCCAGCGCGTATTCGACTTCTGGCAACAGGCATCGACGGACCTGACTGGCCTTGCGCAAAGGTTCACTCCGCAGCTGAAGGAGGCGGGCCTCGCTCTGCTCGCAACGGTGACGGGCCTCGGCGCCGGCCTAGTAATATTTTTTGTCGCGCTGATCGTCGCGGGAATCCTGATGGCCCACGGTGAGACGGGCTACCACAGCGCGGTGCAAATCGCTTCGCGCATCTCGGGTCCGGAAAACGGAGCGCAGATCGCCGATCTGTGTACGGCTACCGTGCGCGCGGTGGCGCAGGGGGTGGTGGGCATCGCGTTCATCCAGATGCTGCTGATCGGCAGCGGCTTCGTCGTGATGGGGGTGCCCGGTGCCGGGCTGCTCGCGTTGGCCGTACTGCTGCTTGGCATCATGCAACTGCCGGCCACGCTGGTCACCGTTCCGGTGATCGTCTTCGTGATCGTCACACACGGCGTGAGCACCACAACGATCATCTTCTCGGTTTATATCTTCGTCGCGGGCCTCGCCGATAACGTACTCAAACCCCTGTTGCTGGGCCGCGGCGTTGCAGTGCCGATGCCCGTGGTGCTGGTCGGAGCGCTCGGCGGCATGGTGACGGGTGGCGTCATCGGGCTGTTCGTCGGGCCGGTGATGCTCGCTGTCGGTTATCAGCTGTTCTGGCGCTGGGTGAGAGACTTGCCGCACGCCGAGCAGACCCGGGAATAGCAGCAGGCCTGAAGTCAGAGGATGGCTACGTGTCATCGTTCACGCGTCCGTACCGACTCCCAGTGCTCTGCGGGGCACTCTGCCTGAGCGGATGCATGCGGGTCGGACCGGACTTTCAGCCGCAGCATGAAGCGTGGAGCGAGCACTGGAGCAGCACATCGATCACGCAGGTCACGCAGCAGGCCGCACAGCCCGATGTACGTCAATGGTGGCTGATATTTGACGACCACAACCTCGAACTCTTGATCTCGGAAGCCGACGCGAACAACGGCGACCTGAAAATCGCCGGACTGCGCGTGCTGGAGGCACGCGCCCAACTCGGCATCGCGGTCGCGGGACGCTATCCCCAGGTGCAACAGGCGAGCGCCGATGTGCTTTACTCGGCGCGCAAGCGCTCGGGCGGAGTCAATCCGCGCTCGGGGGGCTACTGGCAGTATGGCGCGGGCTTCAGCATCGGTTGGGAGCTGGATTTCTGGGGGCGTTTCAGTCGTGCGATCGAGTCGGCCGACGCCGTGTTCTTCGCCGCGCAAGCCAACCGCGACGCCGCGCTGGTTTTGTTGCACGCTCAGGTGGCGGATGCCTATTTCACGCTGCGGGTCGCGCAGGCGAGGCTGCGCATCGCTCGCGAGAATGCGCAGTTGCAAAAGCGCAGCTACGATATCGCTCAAAAGCTCTTCAAGGCCGGCGAGACCGACGAACTCGACTTCCAGCAGGCGAAAACGCAGTACCTGGGGACACTGAGCAGCATCCCCGATCTTGAAGGCCAGATCGTCCTTGCGCGGCACGCACTGTCGATCCTCATCGGACGCGCGCCGGGTCCGCTGCCGGAGATCGAGGTGCAGGCCGGCAAGGAAGGCGTAGTACCGCTAGTGGATCATGCCGTGCTGCAAGACGTGCCGGCCGATCTGCTGTTGCGGCGCCCCGACGTTCTCGCGGCCGAATATCAGATGGCTGCGCAGTCCGCTCTGATTGGCGTGGCGAAAGCGGATCTGTACCCGTCGGTATCGTTGCTCGGCTCGCTCGTGTGGACCGCCAGTTCGCTCGCGGGCGCACCGGCCACGCTGCTTTTCGCCGCGGGCCCGAGCGTGACGTGGAATGTGTTCGATTACGGCAGGATCACGAACAACGTACGTGTCCAGGACGCGCGGCTGCAACAGTTGATCGTCGCGTATCAGAACACGGTGCGCGAGGCGGCTCGGGAGGCCGATGACGCCGCCACGGCACTGATCGCCGCAGCGCAGCGCGACACCATCCTCGGTGACGCGCAAAGCGCGGCGCGGCGTTCTCTCACGCTCGCCAATGCGATCTACCGGGAAGGGTACTCGGACTTCCAGCGCGTGCTTGATGCGCAGCGTGCGCTGTTCGCGCAGGAGGACGCTTACGTGGTCAATCGCAGCAATGCAGTCGGCAGTGTGATTGCGCTTTACAAGGCACTCGGAGGAGGTTGGGACACGGCACAGCCGCTCGTCGACGCGGCGACGAGCGCGCAGATGCGGCAACGCACCGACTGGGGTGAGCTATTGAACCAAACGACGCCGTCTTCCGGTGCTGCTCGTCAAGCCGAAGGGGTGTCACGATGAGCGAGACCCAGGAGCCCCGTGCCGCCACCTCGCCAAAGCCGGCGGCGGCGTCTGCCGACCCTTCGGCAAAGGCGGTGAAATGGGTTGTCTGTCTGATCGTGCTGAGCCTCGTCTGGTATCTGCTAGCTGACCGCTTCACGCCGTACACGCATCAGGCGCGGATCCAGGCCTATGTCGTGCCTGTCGCGGCCGAGGTCTCGGGACGCGTGACCCGCGTGTACGTCCACAACAATCAGAATGTCGATGCGGGGGACCTGCTGTTCGAAGTCGACAGCGAGCCCTATCGCATTACCGCTGATCGGGCGCGCGCCGATCTCGAGTCGACGCGCCGTCAGGTCGGTGCAAGTACGGCCGGTATCGATTCGGCGCGTGCAGCGCTGCGGGCCGCCATCGCAAACGAGGTCAAGGCGCGGCAGGACAGCGACCGGCTCGAGCGGCTCTATCGCGAAGACGAGGGTACGGTCTCGCTGCGACGCCTCGAGGTCGCTCGCGCGACGCACGAGCAGGCCCAGAGCCAGGTTGAAGGAGCACGTGCCGAAGTCGAGCGCGCACGTGAGCAGCAGGGCGGCAGCGAGGCGGAGAACGCGCAGTTGCGCAGCGCCGCTGGCGCGCTGCAAAAGGCCGAGCTCGATCTCGCCAACGCGCGGATTCGGGCCCGTTCGAGTGGCGTCGTGACCGACCTACGCACCGAAGTCGGTCAGTTCGCCGCGGCGGGCAGCCCGGTCATGACGTTGATCGCGATCCGCGATGTGTGGATCAGCGCCGATATGACCGAGAACAATCTAGGCCATCTCAAACCGGGAACCCCTGTCGCAATCGCATTGGACGGGCTGCCTGGCGATGTATTCGACGGCCGGGTTCGCAGTGTCGGATTTGGCGTGAGCGTGGGGCAGAGCACGCCAGCCGGCGGCCTGCCCACGGTCCAGGATAGCCGCGATTGGCTGCGTCCCGCTCAACGTTTTCCAGTCATCGTCGAATTCGAGCAGAGCGAGCGCGCGCGTCTGCGCGATCTGCGCGTGGGAGGGCAGGCCGAAGTAATGGCATTTCCGACTCAGGGTAATCCGCTCAATCCGTTGGGACACACGTTCATCCGGCTGATGAGCTGGCTTTCCTATGTCTATTGAGAAACCGGCACAGTCCGCGAGCCAGCGCCTCGGTTATCGCGCGATACGCGTGGCCACCGGAACGGCGCTTGCACTTGTCATCAGCTTTGGACTCGATTTCCCTATCCCCGTCGTCGCGCCGGTATTCACGGTATTTCTGCTGGCGACTCAGAACTGTCCATTGTCTTTGAAGACCGGCCTGATGCTTTCTCTGGTCGTGGCGTCGACCACCGGCAGCGGCCTGCTCCTTGTTCCGTTGCTTCATCATTACGCGTTGGCCGGGGTGATGATCATCGCCTGCATGCTGTTTTTTGCGTTTCGTTATGGGCTGCGCGGCGGCAACAATCTTGTCGCGACTTTTCTGGTCGCGGGACTGACAATGATTTCCGCCGCGGGCACGGCTGACATGGAACTCGCCATGACGGTCGTCGGCGCACTGGCGAAGGGACTGCTGCTGTCGGTGCTGGTCTCGACTTTGGCTCACAGGTTGTTACCGGAACGCACGGGCGCGCGAGCACAGCCGGCCCCGCCGGTCATGACGGATGACAAGACGACTTTTATCGCGCTGCGTGCGGCGCTTGTTGTCATGCCGGCCTATCTGCTCGCGATGACCGACCCGGCAAGCTACATGCCGATCATCATGAAGTCCGTCAGTCTGGGCAGACAAACCTGCACGATCTCCGCCCGCACGGCCGCGCGCGACCTTATTGGCTCCACACTGGTCGGCGGCTTGCTCGCCATTGCGTTCTGGTTTGCGCTGAGGCTTTTCGTGCATCTGTGGATGTTCTTTCTGTGGATGCTGCTGTTCGGTCTGTTCGTGGGGCGCAAGCTCTACGGCCTCGAACCCACGCGTTGTTCGCCGGGCTTCTGGCTCAACAGTCTGGTGACGATGATCATTCTGCTGGGGCAGTCGGTACAAGACAGCGTGGCGGGCAAGGATGTCTACACCGCGTTTGCGGTGCGAATGGGGCTCTTTCTGGCTGTAACGGCCTACGCGTATTCGATGCTTCTGCTTTTTGACCAACGGCGTCGCGCCAAATGACGCGGTCCGGCATGCCGCCAGGCAGGTTCGGTGCTCTGAACTTGCGTTCCCCGCGTCCCAACCCGACGTCGTATGTCGCAGCGCGTCCCCCTTCAAGACGGAGTCAATCATGCTACATAACGTGCTGGCAGCCGCTCCGGCCATGGTCCTGTGCCTGCTGCTGCAAGCCGTGGTGGTAGCCGTCTGCCTGCGCCGGTACGCGCGCTTCCGGCGTAGCGTGAAGAGGCAGGACATGTTGTGGGTGGACGTCCTGCTATTGATAAGTGTGATGTTGCTGACCTTGCTCTGCAATTTCGCCCAGATGGCAATCTGGGCAGCGCTGTTCATGCTCCTGGGCGAGTTTTCTGATTTCACCACGGCTCTCTATCATTCCGCGGTCAACTTCATCACGCTGGGTTACGGCGACATCGTCATGTCCAAGCGCTGGCGCATGCTCGGTCCAATCGAAGCTGCCAACGGCATCCTGATGTTCGGTGTCTCGACCTCGGTCATGACGGCTGCCGTTATGGATGTGATCAAGTACCATAACGCCCGGTTGCAAGAGCAGTAGCCGTGAAATTGCTGCACAAGACTCGCTCAAGGCGATCCGGAGTGTGTGGCACGACGGTTCCGAGAGAAGGATGGGCGGCTTGGGGCGCGCGGCGTATGGGACCAAGGTCCAATATTCGTCGGTGCGCGTCGGGCATATTCTTGAACCGAGGCATTATGCTTTCCGGGCATGTCGCGTCGAGTCGTGCCCGGGGAGCGCGTGGCCGTGCGCTCCAACGCAATCCCGCCACGGGGCTGCTCTGGCCTCCTTGCACGGTGGCCGCAAAGAGAATCAGTCATGGAAGAGGCTTTCGAGGCGATCGCCCGTCCCCGTTGACGGCCTCGCGTGTCGAATGATCAGGTTCACAAAGACGGTGTATCTAGACGCGAAGGGGCACTCCATGCGTCAACCGAAAATTGTCATAGTCGGCGCAGGACTGGTTGGCGGGTCCGCGGCACTGTTTGCGGCCGTGACAATCCCGAGTGCGGAACTCGTCCTGATCGATGTTGCACGCGCGCGTGCCGAAGGACAGGCCATGGACCTCGCGCATGCCGCCGCGTTCTGGGGCGACAACCGCTTTCATGCCGGGGATTATGACGACGCGCGCGACGCGGACGTCGTCGTTATCACAGCGGGCGTCGGTGTGAAACCCGGGCAGACGCGCCTCGATCTCGCGCGTATCAATGCGGATATCACAACGGAGATCGTGGATCGCATCGCGCCATTGGCGCCCCTGGCAATCTACATTATTGCCAGCAACCCTTGCGACGTATTGGCGGGCGTCGTTCTCGATCGTCTTCGGTGTGCGAAGGAGCGGGTCATCAGCACAGGCACCTCTCTCGACACCGGCCGATTGCGCTCGCTTCTGTCCGACAGGCTGAGTGTCGTCCCAACGGCGATCCATGCTTACGTGCTGGGCGAACATGGCGAGTCGGCGCTGATTCACTGGTCCGGCGCCGCGGTCTGCGGCATGCCTCTCGAACTGTTCCTTTCAAGGAGTGGCAAAGAGCTTGGAGCGGCCAGCCGCGACCTGATCCTGCGCTCCGTGCACGAAGCGGCCAAGCTCATCAAGGAAGGCAAGGGCGCCACCCATTACGGGATCGCCAGTGCGATTGGCAGGATCTGCCAGGCCATCGTGCACAACACTGATCTGATTCTGACCGTCGGCATCGTGCATGCCGAAGTCGAAGGCGTGCCCCATGTATGTCTATCCCTGCCGATGGTGATCAATGTCAGTGGGGCGCATCTGCTCGCGTATCCCGAACTCAGTTCAGTGGAACGAGAAGCGCTGCGATGCAGCGCGCAAATCGTCAAGGAAGCGACCGACAGCTTGCTGCTCGCCCGGTAGGAGCATCAGGCGTGTTCCGGATAAACCGGACGACATCGGCAGGAGGAGATTGATCATGGCCAAGGTCTCGCCACCCGCAAGCCCCCGGACGTCCAGTCCGACGCCACCCGTCGGACACCTCGGTATTGCCTGGAAGTTTGCCGTTCCCGTGGGCATCGGCATCCTCCTGTGGTTTCTGCCCGTGCCGACGGGTCTGTCGTTGAAAGCGTGGCACATGTTCGCCGTATTCGTCGCCACCATTGCAGGCATCATGACTGCGCCGTTACCGATGGCGGCCGTGGCGATCATCGGTGCCACGGTGGGCGTCCTCGTCGGTGTCGTGTCCTTTGCCGACGTCACCAAATCGACAGGAACGGATCTGGTGTGGCTGGTGATGCTCGCCTTCTTCATTTCCCGCGGTGTGATCAAGACAGGGTTGGGTCGCCGCATCGCACTTCTGTTCATGCGGATGTTGGGCAAGCGGACAGTGGGACTGGGGTATGGCCTCGTTCTCACCGAACTCATCATCTCGCCCGCAATGCCAAGCATCACCGCCCGTGCGGGCGGCGTGATGCTGCCGATTACGCGGGCGATTGCGGAAGTACTCGGCAGTCACCCGGATCGTCCGGAAACGCGGGGCAAGGTAGGCGGTTACCTGATCCTCTGCGCGTTCCACGCGAACATCGTCGCTGCGGGCATGTTCGTTACGGCGATGGCGGGCAACCCGCTTACGGTCAAGCTGGCCGCAGCTCAGGGCGTCTCGATCAGCTGGCTGGACTGGGCAGTGGCGGCGTCCGTGCCGGGATTGCTGTGCCTCGCGATCATTCCGCTCGCCCTGTTGTGGATTGCGCCGCCGCAGGTTCGGAGCACGCCCGATGCGACCGCCCTTGCGCAAAGAGAGCTGCTCGCGATGGGCTCGATTTCTGCCAAAGAGATCATCATGGCCGTCATCTTCGTCGCGCTGCTCGTGCTGTGGATTTTTGGCGAGGATCTCGACATCGGAGCGACGCTGGCGGCGGCGCTCGGTGTTTCACTGCTGTTTATTACGGGCGTGCTCACGTGGCAGGACGCGCTGGATGAAAAATCCGCGTGGGACACCCTGATCTGGATTGGCCTGCTGATCATGCTCGCATCGAAACTCAACGAATACGGCATGGTGTCGTGGTTCGGCAAGGAGGTCGGCGTGCACCTCGCGGGCTTCCCAAGGCTGGCCGTCTATATGCTGGTGGCGGCCCTCTACTTCTACATCCACTATTTCTTCGCCAGCGCCACGGCGCATATCAGTGCGCTGTTCCCGCTGTCGATGGCGCTCATGGTCGCCGCCGGCATCCCGCCGTTCACCGCAGCCATCGCGCTCGGCATTCTGAGCAACCTCAACGGTTGCCTGACGCAGTACGGCATCGGCTCCGGCCCGGTCATGTTCGGTGCCGGCTACGTGCCGCAGGCCCTGTGGTGGAAGGCGGGCTTTCTGATGAGCATCATCTACATGGTCGTCTGGCTGGTGATCGGACCGCTGTGGTGGAAACTGCTTGGTCACATCTGATACGCGCGAAAGGACGGCTGCAAAAAGAAAATGATCGAGTACCTGAGTGCAGAGCAAAACAACCGACTGAACGCTACGGGTCGATTGCCTGGTCCTGACAGGGTTCATTCTGAAGCGATGGCGACAGCATGCTCACCGGACCGAAGGTGGTGGGCTCCCTATGTGCGTGGTGAGCTCTGTGACTGCCGGGGAAACGGCCGGAAGGAGAGACTATGAACGACTGGAAAGCACGATGGGCGAGCGCCTTGTTATCGCCACTTCTGCTGGCGGCAATTTCATCGTGTGCGGAACAGGGTGCGCAAGGGCCTACGCCGTCGGGCGCCGTTTCGTCGGGCCCCACACCAGTGGGTACGGCGTCTATGACCCCTGCGATGTCAGCTCCGGCGCCAACGCCGCCCGCGCCCTCAGGCACCGGTTCATCGGGCCCCGCCTCATTCAAGCCAGAGGAAATCGACGCGCTGGTCGCACCGATCGCGCTCTACCCGGACTCGGTGCTCGCTCAGGTATTGATGGCGTCGACGTATCCGCTGGAAATCGTGCACGCCGCGCGCTGGGTGAAAGCGAATCCGGGTGTAAAGGGTGATGCCGCGTTGAAGGCGGTTGAGAATCAGCCTTGGGACACCAGCGTGAAGTCGATGGTGGCATTCCCGCAAATCCTTGAACCGATGAGTGACAAGCTCGAATGGACACAGCGGCTCGGCGACGCCTTTCTGGCGCAGCAGAAAGATGTTTTCGCCGCCGTGCAGCGACTAAGGGCACGTGCGCACGATTCGGGCAACCTGGAATCGAACGAGCAGCAGAAGGTGATTGTCGAGCCCGCGCCGGCGGGCAGCCAGACGGCGAGCTCGACTATCGTGCGGATCGAACCGGCGAATCCCAACGTGATCTACGTGCCGGCCTACAACCCGACGGTCGTCTACGGCGCGTGGAGCTATCCGGCGTATCCGCCTTACTATTGGCCGCCGTACCCGGCTTACTACCCTGGCTACTACCCCGGTGCCGCGCTCGCGACGGGGGTCGCCTGGGGCATCGGTCTCGCGGCCGCAGGTGCGATCTTCAGTAACTGCAACTCGTGTTGGGGCGGAGGGGACGTCGACATCAACGTCGACAAGGCCGCGAACATCAATCGCAACTTCGATCGCAGCAAGGTGCAGGGGCAGGGCGGCCGATGGCAACATGATGCGAGTCATCGCCAGGGCGTCGCTTACCGCGACAATGCCACGCGCGATAAATTCGCCGGGCAGTCGCCGGGCGCCGGCACGCGTGACCAGTATCGCGGCCGTGGCACGGACACGGGTGGCCGCCTCGGCGCTAATGACCGGGCCGGTGCAGGTAATCGCCCAGCCACGGCGGACCGTTCTGCTGGTGCAAACGCGGGGTTGTCGGGTCGTGCGGGAGGTGAGGTGAACCGCGTCAGCAATGACAATCGGGGTGGGGGTTATAGCGGTGCACGCGCCAACGCGTTCGACGGCGTCGGCACGAGCGGCCACAACGCACAGCGCAATTTCGACAGAGGCAGATCGAGCGCGCAAGGGTCGGGCTTTAACCGGCCCGCCGGCGGTGGCGGCATGCGTGGCGGTGGCGGCGGATTTCGCGGCAGGCGTTAAGGAGGCAAATCATGAAGTCCCATTCAGGCGTCGCCCCGCAATGGCTCACGCTCAAGCTCAAGCTGAAGCTTGCAATCCTCGCAGCCATCGCCTTCCTGTCGGTCGTAACGACAACCGCAGTGTATGCGCAAAAGAACTTCAGCTCGCCAGAGGCAGCGATGAACGCCTTGGGCAATGCCGTGGTGAAAGATCGCGAAGACACGTTGCGCACACTCTTCGGCAATGATTTCCGCGAGCTGATTCCGCCCGTCGGCGCACAAGTGCGGGATATGTTTATCGCTGAGTGGGCGAAGTCTCACACCATCGGGCCGGTGGAAAAGGGACGCACTCACATCGTTGTCGGTGACAACGGCTGGACGTTTCCGGTCCCGCTGGTCAAGACCGGACAGGGATGGCACTTTGACACCCGCGCCGGTGCGCAAGAGATACGCTTGCGTCGAATCGGACGCAACGAACTCGCCGTTATACAGACAATGCTCGCGATCTATGATGCGCAGCGCGAGTATGCACAGATCAGCCACGATGGCGATGAGGGCGTGCTTGCCTATGCCTCCCGTATGGTGAGTTCGCCAGGCAAGCGCGACGGTTTGTACTGGCCGGCAGCGCCCGGTGAAACGCAAAGTCCGCTTGGCGAGGCGTTTGTCGATGCCAGTTCGAGTAATGCGAAAAACGCCGGATACTACGGTTACCACTACAAACTGCTGGAGTCACAAGGGCCGCACGCCAAGGGCGGGGCGTACAACTATGTTGTGCGCGGCAAGCTGTTCGGCGGCTTCGCGGTTATCGCCTGGCCGGTTAAATACGGAGACACCGGAATCAAGAGTTTCATGGTGAGCCATGACGGCCAGATCTATCAACGCGACCTCGGGCCTGACAGTGCGGCCAAGGCGCAGGGCACCAGGTCGTTTGACCCGGGTCCGGGCTGGAGCAAGGTGCCTGACGCAGATGTTCAATGACGCTCGGCGACCTCTTTGGTTGCTTCTTGCCCCGTCCTGGAGACCGGTTAGCTGGGCATCCTTCCACGATGCAGTCAATGACGGGCAGGTCATATGAGCCTATTGAACCGGCTATTTCACCGAGGCGGCGCACAGACCGGGCGGCAGCGAGGCGAGCGGATCGCCGAAGCCACCGAACGCGTTCTCGCGATCAATCCACGGTTACGGCTCGCAAAGCGCTATAGCGAGCGACTGCGCGGGGCCGTGACGATCGCGGTGGATTATGGCAACGCCCTGGTCGGGTCTCTACCCGCCCCGCACGAAGCGAACGGGAAGGCCTGGTCGTCCGACCCGTGCATCCGCGCGTTCTTTGCGACGCCTTCCGATATCTCGCGCGTATTGAGCCGCTCGACGGAATTGCGGGCCCACTTTGACCAGCATCCCGAATGCCAACAAGCGTATGCCGTTCTCGGCATGGCGTACGTGACGCGTCAGGTGCTCGGCGTGGCGCTCGATGGTGAGACGATGCGCAGCGACGTCGCGCAGACCACGCTGTCCTTCAGCGACCATCGCATCAGAATGTGTGGGCGCACGGAAGCGGAGCTTCGCGAGGAAATCGGCCGGCTGCTCATCGATCAACTTGCGCTCACGGGTTTGGAGATGCTTGCCAAAGATCGCCGTGAACTCGTGGAGCGGGGCCACGAACTGCTTGAGCAACGCCTTGAGCTGCTAAATCGCCAGGGAGGCGGCGTGAATGCGGTCGTCGGGCAGGAACCGTCTGACGATGCCAATGAGTTGGCCCGCGTGCAGGCGAGCATCAAAGAAAACGCCAGCCGTCTTACTGCGCTGCGGGTGCCGACGGACTTGCTCGAACTCGAACTCGATCGGGTCTGCGCCGTGCTGTCCGATCCGTCGTCGCATCTTTACCTGACGAGGAAACAGGTATCGATCGACCAGATGAACGTGGTACAGGACAGGGAGACATCCCGCAGTCATCGAATCGACTTCGACATCGCGTACATCGCAGGCAATCCGCCGCGAATGCGGGCGTTTGCGCTGATACGCTGCAGCCGCGACGACCTGTTGCCAGCCGGACTGAATTTCGACGCGGCGATGCGGGCGCTTTAACGTCACCAGCGCGATGTGCGGCTGAAGGTTCTGGCGAGCGTGCCCGGTGCTCACGCCGAAGCCGATCATGCGCTGGGCGACCGCATCAATCTATACGCCACGCTGGCGCTGTTCGAGCGGCTCGCGCAGCAGGACTATGCCCCCGACGAGGCGATCGAGCGACTGGTTGGCCGACAGCCGCCGCTGATCGACCATCGGGCAGTCGAAGCCGGCTTCGGCGCGACGGCACGATCGATTCGCTGATTACCCGCGCACTCACCGATGATCTGCAACGCCCGGATGGAGCGTGGGATGTTTCACGCCGTCCAAATCCTCCCTCGGTGAGGTAATCTTCAATCCTCTGGCAATTGATGCAGGGTGGGCCTGCTGTCTGTACCGCGCCGGAGACATTGGGGAAGTCGGTGGAAAAGAAAAACACGGTGCGTGATCGGTTGGGGGCCGGACTCAAGCGGTATGCGCTGTCGGCACCCCATGCAATTGTTCTGGGTGGGTCGCTGATCGCGCTGCTGCTGGTCGGTCTTTGCGTGACCGTGCTGTACCAGAGCCGGCAGGACGCGCTGGAGCGCGCCCGCGAGACTTCACGCAACCTCGCGCTGATTGCCGAACGAGACATCGAGCGTAACTTCGAACTCTACGCGCTATCGCTGCAGGCGGTTGTCGATGGGCTCAACCAGGCGGACGTGATGGCGCTGTCCCCGCACCTGCGCCGGGACATCCTGTTCGACCGCGCAGCCACCGCGAAGTATCTCGGTTCGATGCTGGTGCTCGACGCGGCAGGCAACATCGTCATCGACTCGGGCAGCGACATCGCGCGCAAGGGCAACTTTGCCGACCGCCGCTACTTCACGGTCCAACGCGACAATCCGAACGCCGAGCTCTTTATCAGCGACCCATACCAGTCCCGGCTGCGGGGTGGTTCGCCCAGCATTGCGCTGAGCCGCCGCCTCTCCCATCCGGACGGCTCGTTTGCCGGCATTGTGCTGATTGCCGTCAACCTCGAGTATTTCCATCACCTGTTTGCCGGCCTGTCGCTCGGGCCGCACGGGGCGGTGGCCCTGATCGGCAGGGATGGCATCATGATCATGCGCCAGCCGTACGACGTCCACACGATTGGACGCGATATCAGCCAGGCAAGCACGTTCCGACATTTCGTGTCCGCACCGGAAGGCAGCTATTCCGACACCGCGTCGATCGATGGTGTGCGGCGCCTGTACTTCTTTCGTAACTTCCCGGATCTACCGCTGATCATCATGGCGGCCGCAGCCGAGGCGGACATTTATGCGGCCTGGCGTGCGCGCGCGTTGACCATCGGCTCGCTCACGGCCGTGCTCGGTCTGGGATTCGTGGTGCTTTCAATGCTGCTGGGCGCTCAATTTCGTCGCCGGATGCGTGCTGAGTCGGAACTGCAGATGCTCGCGAGAACCGACGGGTTGACCGGACTCAATAACCGTCGCACCCTCGGCGAGATTCTTGAGCAAGAGTGGCGTCGGGCGCGTCGCACGCAGAGTATGTTTTCCCTGCTGTTCGTCGACATCGACCGGTTCAAGGCCTACAACGACACCTATGGGCACCAGGCGGGAGACGATGCACTGACCGCCGTCGCGCGGTGTATCAGCGGAAATATTCGGCGACCCGCCGACACTGCGGCCCGTTATGGCGGGGAGGAATTCGTGGTGGTGCTTCCCGACACACCGCCCGCTGGCGCCGCCGAGATCGCCGAAAAGATTCGTACGGCCATCAGCGATCTGGCGATCGAACACGCCGGCAGCGAGTATGGGCGCGTGACTGCGAGCATCGGCGCCGCAAGCTGGATGCCGGAGCAGGAAGGGGATGTCAGCACTGTAATCAAGGCCGCCGACGAGGCGCTGTACAACGCGAAGTCCGCGGGCCGGAACAAGGTCGCGCGGGCATAGGCATTGCTCCCCGGACTGAAGATCGCAGCCGGCTGAGTTCGGCCCAAAGCGGGTTGTTGCTGAACGTGAAGGGACTCTGGCATCGTCGGATTGCACGGCTTAACTCGCGCTCATCTGTTCGATCGCCTCGACGATTAGAGCAGGAACGCGTAATGCACCATGTGGCCTACCGGAGGCGCCACGACGAGCGCGCTATGCGCAATATCCCGATGCAATCGCACTAAATCCGATTCGGGGTCGACTATGTTGTGGTCCGCTCCCGTCAAGATCCTGACCGGCATCTTCAGGTCCGGGTAAAGGGCACGGAACTGCGCTGCGGCCGCTAAGCGCCGCGCTAGCAACGCTCAAACCTCGTCCGATACAAACGTATACCCCCGTACCCTATATGCGCTAAGATAGCCCCCTATACTATTTAGGGGCTAGTTGTGAGCCATACGATCCGCGAAAAACAGAAGCTGCTCAACCGGGTTCGCCGCATCAAGGGACAGGTCGAGGCCATCGAGCGTGCGCTCGAGGAAGAACGCGGCTGCATGGACGTGCTGCAGCTCATTACGAGCAGCCGCGGCGCGATGAACGGGTTACTCGCAGTGGTGCTCGAAGACCACATCCGCACGCATCTCGTCGACGCAGAGCCCCACGACGACGAGCACGGCAGCGGCACCGAGCAACTGATCGAAGTGGTGCACAGCTACTTCAAGTGAGAGAAACATGAGCCAATTCGAGGACGCCGCTTTCGGGGCGGGACACGACCACATCTTTCTGGGCGCAGCCCACGAAGACAACGAGCGCAGAACCTGGATGGTGATCGCGCTGTGCAGCGCAATGATGGTTGCTGAAATTGTCGGTGGGAGTCTTTTCGGCTCGCTCGCGCTCGTCGCCGACGGACTGCACATGTCGACACACGCCGGCGCGATGCTCATCGCCGCTTTGGCTTATACGTACGCGCGCAAGCATGCGGGCGATACCCGCTTCGTATTTGGCACCGGCAAGCTGGGCGACCTCGCGGGCTTTACCAGTGCCATCGTACTCGCGATGATTGCGCTGCTGATCGCGTACGAAGCTGTTTCGCGCTTTCTCTCGCCCGTGCCCATTCATTTTGGTCAGGCGATCCCCATTGCCGTGCTCGGACTGCTGGTCAATCTTGCGAGCGTCTGGCTGCTGAGCGGCGATCACCACGGCCACAGCCATGGACATAGCCACGGGCACGGTCATGGCCACGGTCATGAGGACGACCACAGTCACGATGAGGTGGCGCATCGGATCTTCGGTAGCGCTGGCGTATTCGCCTTATCAGTCTTCGAAGACGGTGTACCGCCTGTCTTCCGCATTACACCCGAAACGGATTCCTCGATACTAAACGCCGATGCGGTTTCGGTTACGACGATCCGCCCCGACGGCACACGCCAGACCTTCGCGTTTGCTGATCGCGGTGGCTATCTGGAGTCCAAGGACGACATTCCCGAGCCGCACACATTCAGGGCCGTTGCCCGCCTGCCCGACGGTGAACATCAGGTCGAGTTCGAGGAACACGAGCACGATCGCGACGCTGCACAGGCTGCAGCAAACCGTGACCACAACATCCGCTCGGCCTACATTCACGTCATTGCCGACGCGGCGGTTTCCGTGCTGGCGATCATCGGCCTGCTGCTCGCGCGTGCTTTCGGCTGGGTCTGGATGGACCCGCTTGCGGGTGTGATCGGCGCACTGGTGATTGCGAACTGGTCATGGGGCTTGATGCGCGATACGGGCGGCATTCTGGTCGACATGAATGTGGACAATCGTATGTCTGAAAACGTCCGTCATGTCATCGAAGACAACGGCGATACTGTGCTCGACCTCCATGTCTGGCGCCTCGGTCCGGGGCATATGAGCGCGATCGTTTCGGTGGCCACCGATGAAGCGCGGCGCAACCCGGGCTTCTACCGCGCAGCACTCAAGCGTTTCAAGGGACTGTCGCATGTGACGATCGAAGTGAACCCGATCCGCGCTGGGGCCTGAGCGATGGCAGTCAAACTGCCATGCATCGATGCGTGCCCATTCGATGGCAAGACCGGGCTTTGCATCGGCTGCTTTCGGACGCTTGACGAAATCCGCGGCTGGAAGAAGATGACGGCCTACCGGCGTCATCAGATACTCATTGAGTAGACCCGGCGACAGGCGAAAGCAGCAAGCGAAGTGCAGGTCAATGAGGTCAAAAGCTGAAGAAATAGACGCGTTGCCCCGGCCCTGCTGGGGATGTCCGGAGCACACCATATTGCGGGCGTTTGAGCGGGAGCTTGTCAGTGGCAGAAAGGGGTCGACTTGCGACCCACACGGTTCGCTTACGGGCCACTGGCTTCGCCGTTTCATCGTCGGACCTGGATCGGCCAGGAAGCGACACTTGCCCGTTACTTTGCTGACTTTTTCGATGTCGCCTTCGCATCCGCAAATCATCATTCGAAGCATTAATTCCCAGATCAGAAAAGCGGCAATCCGTTTATGCCAGTTATCGACAGATCAAATGGCCTGATTTTTCATCAGCAACTTCAATAGCACGGGCAGCAAGAGTAGAACAAGCGGCAACTGGACAATCAGCCCGGAGATGATCGCAATCGCCAGCGGCTGCTGCATGGCCGATCCTTGACCAAGCGCGAAGGCGAGCGGCAGCAGTGCAAGAATCGCCGCGATGGTCGTCATTGCGATGGGCCGCAGGCGATTTCGTCCGGCAGCGGTCAACGCGGCCGCAAACGGCAACTCCTCTTCGCGACTGAGTCCTTGCAATTCCGACACATAGAAAATCGCCACCTCGGTCACGATGCCGATAATCATCGTCATTCCCATCATGGCGGAGATATTCAGTTCGATGCCGGTGATCCATAGGCCGATGAACACCGCGCCCGCCGCTAACAAAGGCATGGCCATGACCGCCAGCGCTACGCGGAAGCGCTCGTATAGGAAGAGCAGCAGGCCGAAGACAAGGGCGATCGCCGCGCCGAACACAATCAGTAAGCCTTTGAACGCAATCTGCTGTTGCTGGTACAGGCCGCCCAGTTCGTAGTAGACGCCGCCCGGCAGCAGGCTCTTATCGCCCAGTGCCTTTTGCACGTCGGCGATGGTGGAACCGAGATCGCGTCCGTCGATGCGCGCCGTCACCGCAACCATGCGCTTGAGATTGTCGCGGCTGATCTCCGGCTGCCCGGTCACGGTGATCCGGTCTGCGACGCGATTCAGCGCGAACAGGTGTCCGTCCGGCGCGCGTATCTGTAACTGGCCCAGTTGCGTATCGGTCAAACTGGTTGCGCCCGTCACGCGCACCCGTACGCCGACCGTTTTGGGCCCGTTCTGGTATTGCGTCGCTACGCTACCTTCGACCATGTCGGAAACGGCCTGCGCAATCGACTGCGGGTCCATGCCCTCCGCCGCAGCGGCTTCGGGCCGTATGTGCAATTCGAGCGCATCGCCCGCCGGGTTGATGCCGTCATTCACGTCCACCACGCCCTGGATCTTGCCGATTCGTGCGGCGACCTTGCGGGCTGTCGTGTCGAGCGTGTTCTGGTCGTCGGAATAGATCTTGATCTGGACGGGTTGTGGAACTGCAGTCAGGTCGCCGATCAGATCTTCCATGAGTTGCGCGAGTTCGACCTTGACGCCCGGCACTTGCGTCTCGACCTTCGAGCGAATTTCTTCCATCACGGTGTCGATGGGCTCCCGCTTGCCGGATTTGAGTCGCACGAAGAAGTCGCCCTTATTCGGCTCGTTCAGATCGCCGCCGAGACCCGCGCCCGTGCGCCGCGAATACGTCGCAACATTCGGATTTGCCTGAATGATGCTTTCCACCTGCTTCATGAGACGGTCGGTCTCGCTGATCGAAGTGCCCGGCTGCGTGTGGTAGTCGAGCACGAAGCCGCCTTCGTCCATGCTCGGCATGAAGCCGCTGCCCACGCGCGTGAAGGCGAACGCAGCCACCGCGACGAGCGGCAAGACACCCAGCAGCACCAGGACGGGCCGCTCAGTGACGCGCTCGACGAGACTCGCGTAGCGCCGCTTCATCCACGAGGCAAAGCGTGTTTCGCGGTGTTCCTCGGCGTCTTTCGGCTTGAGCCAGCGGTCGCACAGAATCGGCACCGCGAGCCAGGTGACGAGAAAGGAAATGAAGAGGGCGCTTGCCATCGTGATCGACAGTGCCTTGAAGAAAGCACCGGTGACGCCCGAGAGGAACGCGAGCGGCACGAAGATGATCAACGTCGCGGCCGACGACCCGGCAAGCGGCCGGGTGAATTCGAGCGCCGCGGCCATCACGCGACCATGAAAGGCGCGGGCACCGCCCTCGCGCATGCGGCGCACGATATGTTCGATCATCACGATTGCGTCGTCGATCACGAGCCCGACTGCTGCGGCCATACCGCCGAGCGTCATGATGTTGAAGCCCATGCCGAACACCTGGAGCAGCAGGATGGTCGCTGCCATGACGACCGGCACCAGCGCGACGGCGATTGCGGTGATCTTCCAGTTGCGCAGGAAGAAGAACAGCGTCAACGCAGCGAGGACGACGCCGATCATGATCGCGTCGCGTACGCTGGTCGCCGAGGCGATCACGAGTTCGCTCTGATCGTACCAGTTGGACAGATGCACGCCTCGCGGCATCTGGTGCTGGAAGTCAGCAAGCTTCGCCCGGATCGCCTTGGCCATTGCCACGCTGTTTGCACCAGGCTGTTGATAGACGTTGACAAGCACCGCATCGTGGCCGTCAGCGGTCACGCGCATCCATTGAGGCACGACGCCACGTCGCACGGTCGCGATGTCGCCGAGCCGGATCTGCGTCGCGCCGTTGGCCGACACGACGACGTTACGCAGCTCGTCGAGTTGTGTGATCGTGGCATCGGCAATCACGAGATAGAGCTTGTAGTGGTCTTCAATGCGCCCGTTTGCCATGAGCACATTGCTTGCGCCGATCGCTTTCGAGACATCGGCAAGTGAGAGCTTGTATGCGGCGAGCCGGGCAGGATCGACTGCGACTTCGAGTTCGTCCTGCGCGCCGCCTGTTACATCCACGCGCGCCACGCCCGCCACGGACGAGAGCAGCGGGCGCATCTGGAACTGCGCGAGATCGTGCAACGCGGAGAGCGACTGGTCTTTGGACGTCAGGCTATAGGCCAGCACCGGGAACACGGTGGGGTCCATTCGGCGCACCTGCATCGAGGTACCTGGGGGCAATGTGGCAAGAATTTCGTTGATAGCCGACTGGGCCTGCAGCGTGGCTTGCGCCATGTCGGTGCCCCAGTTGAAGTTGAGCGAGATTTCCGCCGACCCCCGGCTGGTTTTCGACTCGACGTCGAGCACGTTCGGCACGCGGCGCAGCGCTTCTTCGACGGGCATCGTGACGAGTGTGGCCATCTGCTCGGCGGGGCGGTCGCCGGCATCGAGGGAGACGACCGCACGTGGGAATGCGACGTTCGGGAACAGCGAGATCGGCAAACTGAAGGCACTCATCGCGCCCGCAATCGCCAGCAGGGCGATGACGAAGAGCAGCGAGCGCCGGTGCTTCTGCATCCATTGACCAAAATTCATTGCGGCGCGCCTCCACCGGTCTGCACCACCATGCCGTCTTCCAGTTCATAGTTGCCGCTCGTCACGAGACGCTGGCCCGGGTCGAGTGGACCGTCCACGCCGTAACGGTCGGCGTTTTCAACCTGGATCGACACCGCGACGCGCCGAGCCTTGTTCTGTACACCGATCTGGAAGACGTACGTGCCTTTCTCGTCTTTCAGCACGGCGGAGCGCGGCACGATCCAGTGCGTGCCGTTTCGCGTGGCGATGTCGGCGCTCACGCGCGTGCCCGGAATGAACGCGCTCTGGTTGAGCGGCACGTTCGCGCCGACATCGACAAGCTGGCTCTGCGGGTCGATCGAGGCACCCACCAGCGCAACGCGGCCATTCACTGCGCTTCGGGCGAGCGAGGCCGAGAGCCCGTGCACCGTCACCACGTCACCGGAGTGAATCGCGGCCGCATCCGACGGTTCAACGCCGAGCATGACATTTGTGCGCATGTCCTTGCCGTTGCCGCCGGCGAGTTGCAGAAACGCTGCACCCGCCTGGACCTGGTCTCCTTGCGCGACCGAAATCTGAAGCACTACGCCGTCAAACGGCGCCGTCACGATCTTGTTTCCGCTTGCGACGCCGCTCTGATTTTGTGCGGCGAGTGCCTGCTGCGCATCCTCTAGCGACTTGTGGGCGGCCGCGAGTTGCGATTGCGTGGCGAGCCCCTTGTCGAACAATGACTGCGTGCGAGCAAGTTCGCCTTGTGCCAGCGCGACAGTGCTCTTTGCCTGACTCGCGACGAGCACCGCTGCCGGATCGGCTTGCACGACGAAAAGCGGCGTACCGCGCGTCACGCTCTGTCCTGGCTGCACGCGCATCTGCACGATGCGGGCGGTATAGGGCAGATTGATCGTGGTGACATTGGAGGCCGACGCCGCGACGATGCCGTACGCGTGCACAGGTTGGGCGATGGCCGCGCGCTGCGGACGCACGGTCTGGACCGACACTGTCGGTTTGTCGGCTGAAGCATCCGATGCGGGAGCATCGGCAGCGCTCGATGAGTGGCAGGCGGAGATCGCTAAGGCGCCGCCGGCCGCTGCGACCACCAGCAGCGCAACGTGCGCCCCGCGCGTCGGAAATGGACTATTTCGCATGGGTTTCAGTGAAGTTCTGAGCGGAGTGGAAAGCGTCGGGTATCGCGCTGCCAAGCAGTGCCTGCAGGCCGACGCGTTGCTCGGCAAGCGCCTCGCGCAACGTAGCGACGTCGATGCGTTTGGTGAGTGCCGCGCTCTGTGCATCGGTATAGGCGCCGAGCGTGAGGTTGTGCCCGGCGAACGCTTCGGCCGCGTGCCGCGCAGCGAGATCGGCATCGGGCAATGCCGCTTCGGTCTGCTTCAGCTGGCGCGAGAGGACGGCGTCGTCGGCGCGCAGTTGTGCGACATCGGCGTAGGCCGAGTTCAGGCGCGTCTGGTATTCGTCCCGCAGCCTCTGCCGCGTCGCTTTTTCGATCGCCACATTGCCCTGGTTGCGGTTGAAAATCGGCAAGCTCAGGTTGATCTGGAATCCGCTGGTGTAAATGTTCGACGTGTCGCGTGAACGCACGAATCCCACGGAGAGACTCGGGAACTGACTAAGAATCGCCGCGCGATATTTCTGTTCTTGCGCTTCGTAGCCCGCTTGCAACGCGATCAGATCGGGGCGGCGCTGCGCCAGGTCCGTCAGCGCGGTGTCGAGCGTTGCGTCGTCGAGCGGAGAAATTTCGCCGACGTCGGTGAGTTGCAGTTGAACATCGGGCGCAAGTCCGAGCAGCGCATTCAGATCGTGGTGCGTTTGTTGTGCGGCGCGCTCGGCGTCGCTGTACTGTTTGCGAGCGTCGCTATACGCCGTGAGCGCGGCGGTGAGTGTGTCATCGGTGAGGTTGCCGTCGCGATGCGCTTCGGCCATACGTTCATAACGTGTGCTCGACAGGTCGCGCTGTTGTTGCAGGAGCGGCAAGGTGTCCTGCTGGAAGCGTGTTTTGATAAACAGTTGCCGCGCTTGAGCGACGATCTGCCATTCCTGCCATAGCAGGCCGAGATCGGTCTTGGCCACCGTGGCATCGGCGGATTGTTTGTTCGCGCTGCGAAGCACGATCGCCATCACGTCGATGCTCAGGCCGTAGTTGAACGCGCGTGTCGCGCCCACCGCGCCCGGATAGTCGCTCGCCACACTCAACTGGGGGTCGGGCAGGAGGCCGGCCGAATAGGCTTGAGCGCGAGCAATGCCGAGATCGTCGCGTGCAAGCTTGAGGTCCGGATTGTTGGCCACCGCGAGCATGGCGACTTCGTCGATGTCGAGTCCGTCCGACGGATCGAAGCGATGCGCGGCCAGTTCAGGCAACGGCATGGTCGAAGGATCGATCTGGATGCGCGCAAGCGTGCGGGCGGAGGTCGACGTTGCCTGGAGTGCGAGCGGCTCGCGGTGGTACCACGTACAGCCGCTCATCAAAAGTGAGCAGATGGCGAACAGTGTGAGACGCCGTGAGCATGTGCGGCGGGTCGCCCCGTCCGGCAATCTTTCCGGCGGTGTCGCCGCAGACGACCGTGCTGCTGCCTTCGCCGCCCAAGCACTGGCCGCTGCCGTTCTGCGTACGCTCAAAATCGGCTCCCAAAACAGTATGTGCGGCAGCCGCAATTGGCTGCCTCAAAGAGCGCGCCATTCTCCATATTGCTGCTTAAGGAACCCTTAACTCGCCGTTTTGCGCTTTAGCCCGGGGCTTCCCGGCGCATTTTTTTGCCTGCTCTCTGCTCACCTGCGCGTTCGTCCGCGGCTTGATTGGCGGCTGATTTAATGACGCGGAACCGCCCCGACAGCATTGAGTCGAGTATTCGCGAGGGACGAGAAAGACGCATAAGCGTCCGCTAAGGTTGTGTGCGTAATCTGAGGCTGTGCGTCGCAACATGTCCTTACGTTGCAGTCCACGACGGACACGTAAAGACACCGGCGTACGCAATTCACCACAGACTTACCCGAAAGGAACCCATCATGAAAAACCTACTGTCGATCAGCCTCGTTGTAATCGGCGCCGCCGTGCCGGTTGCGAGTTTTGCGCAGCAGCCCACGAACGGCCCGCTGACCCGCGCGGACGTGCGCGCTCTAAGCGCTCAGGCGGCGCAAGACCATCGCATGCAGTCAAAGGTGCACTATCCGGCGATGGAGCAGTCGTCGGATCTGAGCGGGTCCGCCGATACCGGCTATGGTAAGCAGCCCGGGGGATCGTCGGAATCGCGAACGGTGCCCTCGCGGAATGCGGTCTCGTCCAGCGCGGCGAGCGGCCTTTTCGCTCATCATTAAGCGATGCGCCGCACTGTGGGATACGTTGCACCGCTCGCATCCGCGCTAAGCTTCGGCAATCGGCAGTGACGGATGAGTCAGGAGGTGCACCACCATGCGAATGTTGTTAGTGGAAGACGATGAGATGATCGGCGAGCCGATCATGGAGACCATGCGGCGCGCGGGCTATGCGATTGACTGGGCCCGCGATGGTCGTGAGGCCGAGCTCTCACTCGATCACGATGTCTATGATGTCGTGTTGCTCGATCTCGGGCTGCCGAAGGCGGACGGCGTCGATGTTCTCAACTGGTATCGTCGGCGTGGCGGAAGTGCCCCGGTGATTATCCTGACCGCGCGCGATGCAGTCCAAGACCGCATCGCGGGTCTCGATGCCGGCGCCGACGACTATCTCGTCAAGCCCTTCGATCTCGACGAACTGGCCGCGCGGGTGCGCGCGCTGCTGCGCCGTCGCACTGGGCAAACCAGCCCGCTGTACACACACGGTGACCTGACGCTCGACCCCGTCAGCCACGAGGTGACGTTGCGTGGCGAGCCACTGTCACTGCTTCCACGGGAATTCAGCCTGTTACAGGCACTTATCGAAGAGCCCAGGCGAGTCTTCACCCGTTCCGAACTCGAGCAGAAACTGTATGGCTGGGGCGAAGAGGTCGGCAGCAACACAATCGAAGTTCACGTGTCTTACCTGCGGCGCAAGCTGGGGGCGGAGCACATCGTGACCGTGCGCGGCGTCGGCTATCGGCTCAAGAGATGCGAATGACGTCGATCCGCCGCTGGCTGCTCGGGTGGTTGATCGCAGGGCTCGGTGCCGCGGTATTGACTGCCGGTTATGGCATCTTTCATACCGCGCGATCGGAGGCGAGCGAACTGTTCGACTACGAACTGCGCACGGTCGCCCTTTCTTTGCCGTCCAACCTTACCGACGGCAAGTCGTTAGAGCATCGCGGCCCCGACTTCGAGGGTCTCGCAGAAGACCGGCTTTTCATCGAAATCTGGGGCAACACCCAGACGCCGGATTACACCTCGCTGGGCGGTATCGATCTTCCCCGGTTTCCCGCTGGCATTCACACGATCGAACACCGGGAGGTTCACTGGCGCGTATTCGGCTCACAGCAGGGCGATCGTTTCGTGCAGGTTGCGCAACCCGTATCGGTACGCAACGATCTCGCCTTGCGTCTCGCGCTACGTACGTTGTGGCCATTGGGGGTATTCTTTCCGGCGATTATTCTGATCGTGCTCCTCGTCGTGGGCAGGGCTCTGTCACCGCTTGAACGAATCTCTCAAGCGCTCGCCGCGCGCTCATTGAATTCACTTGCTCCGTTGCGCCTGGACAGGCGCAATCCGGTCGAACTGGAGCCGCTCGTCAATGCGTTGAATGATCTGCTGAACCGGCTCGACATTGCATCACGTGCACAACGCACCTTCGTTGCAGATGCCGCTCATGAACTTCGTTCGCCGCTGGCCGCGCTGAAGCTTCAGATCCAGGCGGCCGAGCGCGATGGCTCGCTGACTAGTCCAGGCACGTTCGAGCGCATCAAGGGACGACTCGACAGGATGATCCACCTCGTGCATCAGCTACTGATTCTTGCACGCGAAGATGCTCCCCGCGCTGATCAGTTTGAAGTCGTCAGTTTGCGTGGACTCGCGGAGCGTGCCGTAGCGGACGCTTCGTTTCTTGCCGAAGCCAGGAAGATCGATCTGGGCCTGGTCCTCGCCGACCCTTCAATGACTGACGATCCGTATAACATCCACGCAGAAGCCGCCGGTATCGAAGTCCTGCTGAATAACGTGATTGACAACGCTATCCGGTACACGCCGGAACATGGGAAGGTCGACGTGGTACTTGCCCGAACCGGAGCCGAGGTCAGCGTAACAGTTGTCGATAGCGGGCCCGGAATTCCCGAGCCCGAACTGGACCGGGTTTGCGACCGCTTCTATCGCAGCGCGGGGACGAAGGAGCAAGGCAGCGGTCTGGGACTGGCAATTGCGTCGCGCATTGCCGATCGACATAACGCCACGCTTTGCCTGAAGAACAACAACCGCCGTCCGGGGCTTAGCGTGGCGTTGACAGGACTGCGCAGCGCCTGAAGAAGTTAATCGGCATCAACGGCGTATTATGGCGCCGCCCCGCGTGCGCACTGCTGTGCCATGTGTATGTTGAAGGCTCGCGCCGATGTCCGCAGCGGCTCAAAAAGCTGCCGTTGCTGCAGCCCTCGTCCGAGAGACCGCAATGCTTCCTCAGTCGTCCCATAGTGCTCCACTCTCCGATTCCGTATTGGAGCAGAGGTGTTGCAACGACCGGTTGAATCCGCCGTCGCGTTTCGCGCGTGATATGCGGGGGGACGGCCATAAACAATGGGCAGAGTGTGCCCTACAACACAGACGCCGGGGGCAATGGGAGTACTCTGCCTGTCTTGTCCTCAGGTAACGCCTACGCCTATCAAACACACTGGATTCATCCTATGTATGTCGCCAACTACGCGCTTATCGATGACATCCAGAACAGGGCTGGCGAGAACCATGCCGACATGGTGACAGCCACTATCAACAACTACACATCACAGTATGGTTTCTCGACGAATCAGACACAGGCGTTCCAGTTTCCCGATTCGTGGAGCACAGAATCCATTCAGATAAATTCCGATGTAGCTTCCGTCACATCGCCCGTTGTCAACAATAGCTGGGCGAGTCTGGCTCTCTCGCATTCGCCGAACGCATGGTTAAACGGCGATCCTGCCGTATATAGCGCGTTGGAAGACGCATTCCGGAGCGGCAAGACCATGGTCTTTGCCGCTGGAAATAACGGTGCGAGTAGCCCAAATAAAGTTTCCTTTGATGCATCAACGCCATTCGTGATCAGCGCGAGCGCGATGGATCTGGACCTTAACGGCCACGAGCAATTGGCGTGGTATAGCAGCGCCAATCCGGCCGTGACGAATTACGTCACCCTGGGCACGGTCGCGAATTACCCGCAAAATCCTGCCGCCATCGGCACGTCATTCGCCGCGCCGCGTATCACCGCACTGATATCCATGCTCGATGCCGAGTATGGAGGCAAGCTTACGCAGTCCGACATTCATACGATTCTTGATCAGGGCAGCATCGGCGAGAACCTGGCGCAAGAAAACCAGCCGAACATGCCGACGTATGTCTATCACGTCATTGACGACACGACGTTCGGCAACATCCTGCACATGCAGTACACACCTGGCGAATGTACGCTACGCATGGAAGTGTCGGGCCTGTATAACCTGCTTCTTGATCGCGTAGCTGACACGGGCGGATTGAATTTCTATACCAATCTCGCCGCAACGCAGGGACTCGGCGCTGTTGACGCCCAATTGAAGGCTAGCCCTGAATACCAAACGTTATCCAGTCACACCATCAATCAAGTCGGTCTCATGGAAGATGTGCAGGCCATGTTTCACGTCTTCCTTGGCCGAGAATCGGATGACGGCGGTTTGGCTTGGTGGGTGGATCACATCGCGCACGACAACACGCCGACCAATCAGCAAATCATGGTCACCGGCCAGCACATCAATATCAGCCAATACGAACAGGCGTTCGTAGCCGCAGCGGGTCAGCATCTCCCGTCGTGGTTCTAGGCAAAACTCGTTAGGCGGCCAGCAGCCGCGGGTTTCAAAAAGGACAGCCCGCGCTCTTCCAGCTTGCGGAACCCCCAGACGAGCGTGAAAGCGATCGTGGCGTATAGAACGGCGGCGTCTCGGCAAAATACGCACCGTAGATGAAACCAATCGTCAGCACACCCGCGACCGGCTTCTGTCAATGGATACATTGAACCTATTCGGCGATTGGTGCATCGCTGACACCGATCTGGCCTTGATGCTGAATCCCGTTTCCTCGGTGAACGGCGGCTAATGAGACGGGCGAGGTCGGTTGTGGGTCGGGAATCGCCCGATGAAGGGCATTGATGCGTTGAACGCAACGGGTTCTCATGGTGCAACGGGGACGGACAGGGTGCGCACATCTGTGCGTTACCAGGCGCTCGCTGTCCACCGTCGTGCAACCTGTGAGCGCTGCCTGAAGGAAACAGCACGATATCGCCGGCTTTCATGCGAAGCGGCGGTTCGCCGTTCCCTCCAGTGTCGCTTTCGACGACAGCCTCGCCGCGCAAGAGCACGTGATAGGGGAATTCCCAGTTCAGCGACAGCAGTCGGTCCAGCAGTTCCATATGAGACGTTCGAGCATGAAGTTGAGGATATATGGCATTAAAGAACTCGCCGCACATCCCTACACTGACTCCCATGCCATACGAGATGGCTAAGCAGTTTCCACCATCAACCCTGAAGGAAGGAGTCGATCATGTCCCGTCTGACCACCATTCGCCCTGAAGACGCAACCGGCGCGGCCGCGGAAGTGTTCGCGAAGATCAAGAAAGCCGTCGGCAAAGTACCGAATGCGTACGCGACCGTCGGCACGCACAGCCCCGAAGCGCTCGGCGCGGCGCTCGCATTCGACGCAGCGGTGGCTGCCAGCACGCTTGGCAAGGCGGACATCGAAGTCATCAAGCTGGTCGTCAGCGAACACGTGGGCTGTGACTACTGTGTCGCCGCGCATACGTTGATGGGCAAGCTCGCCGGCCTGTCGGGCGACGACATGAAGCAGGTGCGCGCTGGCGTTGCAACTGGCGACGCGAAGCGCGACGCGCTGGTGACATATGTGCGTACGCTGGTCGGCACGCGTGGCACGGTGCCGCAGGCGGCTGTCGATGCGCTGCAGGCGGCTGGTTACACGAACCGCCAGCTCATCGAAATCAACCTTGCGATCGCGTCGATTACCTTCACGAATCTGGTAAATCGCGTGAACGACACGACGCTCGACTTTCCGGCAGTCAAGTAACCCATAGTTCCAGAACCCGGTCCTCCACAGCAGAGATTGCCATGCGCACCATTCGTACAGAGGTCGCCGTCATCGGCGCAGGGAGGGCCGGGCTGTCGGCTTACCGCAGCGCGAAAGCCGAAGGCCGCAAGGCCGTAACGCCGTAATGATCGAAGGCGGTAAATCTTTGCGATTGCGGGTAACGGCGAGTCGCAGACAATGGACACCACGGTTGCGAGCACCAGGCTGTTGGGGCATCCCCGTCGACGTGGCCTCGGAGATACGCACCTCTGGACTTGGTGATTTTATCGTGGAAGGTCGTTCGCGACCGGCTGACAAGCTGTCTCGGGGCAGACGCTCGGGTATTGAAAAACGTATTGACCGATATGCTGTCATCGTAACGAGCGCTTATATAAAGGAAAAGCATCTGTGGGCTAGCGCATCGATGCGAGACGGCAATCGTGTGGAAGAGCTGCGTGCCTATTCACCGCCCCCTCGCAGCAAGGCGCGCCATCATCCGGTCGGCCATCGCGCGGTCGATGACTTCGAATGAGCGGCTCATGCGCTCATAGGCATACATGTCGCCAGTCGCGATGTCGAACCACCAGCCGCTCAACACCAGTGCGCCCGCAGCGACCTGGTACTGCACGATTGGGTAGGTCATCAGATGCTCGAGCTGCACAAGTACGTTGAGTTGCGACAATTGATCGTGCGGTTTCAGTCTGTCATTGAGCGGACCTTCGTTTTCGAGGCGAAACGCTGCGTTATTCGCGTGGTACAGCCATTTATCGAGGTTCGGTGCTTTCAGCTTGGCGTTGCGCGTAGACAGTGCTTTCATCGCACCGCACTCGGAATGCCCGCACACAACTATGTTCGCGACCTTCAACATCAGCACTGCGTACTCGATCGCGCTTGCCTCGGAAAGGTCACCGGTGGAGACCCCATCCGCAGTCGCCGGCGGTATCAGGTTGCCGACGTTGCGCATCGTAAACAGATCGCCCGGATGTGTCGAGGCAAGCAGATCTGGCACGACCCGGCTGTCCGAGCAGGTGATGAAGAGCGCATCGGGCGTTTGCGCGAGCGCCAGTCTGCTGAACTGCTTCGCGTATTGCGGCAGCATTTTCTCGCGGAATTCAACAATGCCCATGATGAGTTTGTCCACGGTTTACCTCCGAAAGGGCTAGTCGTTTGCTGTCGAGCCTGCCGAACCTCCGAGCCGTTGCGGGTCGGGGATGCGGGCCAACGCCAGGTCCTCGGAAATTGGGTGCGTCGAGGCGAGCGCGCGTGCAACGACCCCGCCCCACTCATGGACAGCCCGAGAAAAGCGGTTCTTGGACCAAGCGTGCGTTGCCTGATCACCCACCTTCCGGATTGCTACCGCAAACGAATTCAGCAGTCTGGGGAAGTCCGCTGCGCGTGGATGAGGTTACGGACAAGTGAGCCTTCCCTCAAACGATAAGACACCTGAACTTCCGGCGGGTCAATGAGACCTTGGTCCAACGTTGAGGGACGCCGAAGAAAAGCCTGCGTTCGACGCGCATCGCGAAAGCGTACATCTGGCGTGCGCGACTGCGGGTCGACTGGTGGCTGGTGCCGGGAGGGTTGTTCACGCCCGCCGCTGCGAGACGCGATGGCGCCGGTTCGTCGCTCGAGAGCGATTCGATGCTATTGGGGCAGGTTACGGTGATGCTGCCGGCACCTCCCGGTGCGGCAGTCCTGCGGCATCCAGCAGGGTGGGCGCCGCCGCCGGTTCGTCGCATGTCTTGCCTACACCCGACGCGATGCGTTGCCCATAACATCATGTCATGGGCACCACAACAATTCCGACGTTGTCGCCTTTAAATTGGCTCACTATATTTTCCTCAACGCGCATTACATCCACGATCTCTTTCGCTTAACTGTTTCGAGGACAAAGTCGTGATCAAGAAGCCAACGTTGCGTCCGCTTGCCGCTGTTCTGATTCTTGGTGTCGCGGGTCTGGTGCCTGCGTGTCTCACGCCTGTTTATGCTGCGGGGAAGATTACCTTTGTTTCTCAAGGCGGCGCGTATCAGGAAGCGCAGACCAAGGCGATCCTCGATCCTGCTGCGAAACTGCTGAACATCACCGTCAACCAGGACAGCATTCCCGATGCGTGGCCGCAGATCAAAGCCCAGGCCGCAACCGGCAAGCCGATCTGGGACGTGGTCGATACGCCGACATCCAACTGTCTGCGCGGCGGCAAGGAAGGCCTGCTGGAAAAGCTCGATTTCTCGAAGATACCCAATGCGGCGGCGATGCCCGAGAAATACCGCACGCCGTACTCGGTTGCCTATGAGTTCTACTCGACGGTGATCGGCTACAACAAGAAGGCGTTGAAGAAGGTGCCGCAGAGCTGGGCTGATTTCTGGAACGTGAAGGCATTTCCCGGCACGCGCGCATTGCGCAACGATCCGCAGACGGTGCTCGAAGCCGCGCTGCTCGCCGACGGCGTGCCACGCGACAAGCTCTATCCGCTCGACGTCGACCGTGCGTTCAAGAAGCTTCAGCAGATCAAGCCGGACATCACCGTGTGGTGGACCTCGGGCGGCCAGTCGGCGCAATTGCTGCACGACGGCGAAGTGGATATGACGATGATCTGGAACGGCCGCGCGAGCGCGGTGCGCAAGGACAATCCCGATATCGACTTCACGTTCAACGACGGCATTCTCCAGGACACGCAGCTCTGCGTGTTGAAAAACGCGCCGAACTTGCCCGAGGCGATCAAGTTCGTCAACGCGGCCGTCTCCCCCGAATTGCAGGCCAACTTGCCGCTCTATATCGACTACGGCCCGGGCAATCCGGCGGCCTTCAAGACGGGCAAGATCGACGACAAGCGCGCGCGCGAGCTGCCGAGCGCGCCGGAAAATGCGTCGAAGCAGGCGTTGCTGTCGGAAGAATGGTGGGCCTCCGACGCCGGCGTCCAGGCGAAGGCACGCTGGCTCAAGTTCATGCAGTAAGCTCACGCAGTAAGAAGCGCACACATCTTTTTTCGCACGCGGCGTCCTGCACGGACCGGCGCCGCGGCTCGCGGACAAATCTCATCTTTCCGGCCGTTGCGCGCGTTTCACCGCCCGCGCACTCATCGAACGTGATCGACTATCTGATTCTCGGCGGCGGCTCGGCCGGCTGCGTGCTCGCCGCGCGCCTGTCCGAAGACACCGGCACGACCGTCTGCCTCGTCGAGGCCGGCCGCAATATCTCGGGAACGGACATGCCCGCGGCGGTGCGCAGCCGCTATCCTGGCCGTGCGTATCTCGATCCCGCGAATCTCTGGGAACGCCTGAAGGCACGCATGAGCGCATCGGCCGCGGCGCGTCGATACGAGCAGGCGCGCCTGCTCGGCGGCGGCTCCGCGATCAATGCGCTGATGGCCAATCGCGGCGCGCCCGCCGATTACGACGAATGGCACGCGCTCGGCGCGCACGGCTGGAACTGGAGCGCGTGCCTGCCGTACTTTCGCAAGCTCGAAGCCGATTGCGACTTCGGCGGCGCGTTGCATGGCGCGAGTGGACCGGTGCGCATCCAGCGCACACAGTGGTCGCGCATCTCGCCGTTCGTGCGCGCGGTGCTCGCTACGCTCGACGCGCGCGGTCACCCGCGTCGGGACGACCAGAACGGCGCGTGGCAAGACGGTACGTATATCGGATCGATCGCGGTGAGCGAAGCAGGCGAGCGCATTCCGACCTCGGTGTGCTATCTCGACGACAGCGTGCGCACTCGCCCGAATCTCACGACCGCACGGACACGCTCGTCGAATGCGTGCTGTTCGACGGCGAGCGTGCGATTGGGGCGCGCGTCGCCGGCAAAGACGGGATGAGCGAAGTGCTGCGCGCGAAACGTGTGATGGTTTGCGCGGGCGCGATCCACAGTCCCGCGCTGCTGATGCGAAGCGGCATCGGCCCCGCCGCGGCGCTGGCCGAGCTTGGCATCGAGGTGCGCGCGGATCGGGCTGGGGTCGGCGGCAATCTGATGGAGCATCCGTCGATCGCCGTCTCCGCGTTTTTACCGCGCGCGGCCCGCACACCGTTTCCCGACGAGCATCACGAGCAGGCTATCGTGCGGTTTTCGTCGGGCCTGAGCGGCACCGTGCCGGGCGACATGCACGGCGCGATCCTGTCGCGCTCGGGCTGGCATTCGGTCGGCCAGCGTCTCGGCACGCTCTTCTTCTGGGTGAACAAGTCATACTCGCGCGGCCGTGTCGCGCTCACATCGGCCGATCCGCGCAGCGAACCGGCGGTGGATTTCAACATGCTGTCCGACGCCCGCGATCTCGAACGGCTGAAGCTCGCGCTGCGCTTCGGCGCGAATACGCTGGCCGATCCGCTGATGGCGGCGCATCGCGGCGCACTGCTGCATTCCAGCTATTCGCCGCGCGTGGCGAGCGTGGCCGTGCCGGGTGCGTGGAATGCGTTGCAGCGCGGCACGCTGAGCGCGCTGCTGGACATCGCGGGACCGTTGCGCGCCTGGCTCGTGCGGCGCGTGATCACGCAAGGCGAGACACTCGCCGAACTGCTCGCCGACGATCAGGCGTTGACGCGTTTCGTCACGCGCTCAGTGGGCGGCACCTGGCACCCGTCGGGAACCTGCCGCATGGGCGCCGCCGACGATCCGCTCGCCGTATGCGACGCGCGCGGCGCGGTGTACGGCGTCAGTGGGCTTTACGTGTGCGATGCGTCGCTGATGCCGTCGATACCGTGCGCGAACACCAATGTGCCGACCATCATGATCGCGGAACGGATTGCGGATATATTGCGCGGCCGCGCGTGAATGCAACGCCGGGCCGCCGAATTGAAGCGGGGCGGCCCGGCAGCCATCAAGCGATGAGCGGTCCGGAACAGCCGGCAGTCACGCTCAATCGCCAAACCCATGGGGGGGTGCGGCTTTTGCAAGCGATCTGATTGATCGGCCAGTTCCATGGCGTGATCAGCGCGACCCCGCCGACAGGTTCGTGATTGACGAGCGTCGTGCCTTTCCTGCGCTGCCATCGGAACGTTTCGCACGTGCGGCTCAGTTCTTCGAGATGTCGCCGCCCGATTCCCGCTTGCCACGCATGCGCCGTCGCCCGCGGCGCGCCGAGTTCGCGCGAGATGATGTCTCCCATGTCGTGGTGACGTTCAAGAAACACCTCCAGAATGCGGCGGATCAATGCAAGCCGCTCGCTGGGTGTGGTCTGCGAGAACGGCACGAATGCACGTTTCGCGGCGGCTACCGCGCGATCGGCATGGGCGGGCGTGCCCATCGCCACTTCGGCGAATGCTTCTTCGGTGCAGGGATCGACGACGGCACGGCGCGCGTGAGTCGAAGGCTCGACCCGCGCGCCGTCGATATAGAACTTCAGTGCATTGATCAAGCAGTAGTCGTCTCTATAGAGAGGTTAGGCGCGGGCCGCGTTGGAGCGACGGCTCACCACGACGATCGTCACGAGGCACAGCGTCAGCGCGGTGAGCATCGTGCTGATCGCGGCAATGGTCGGATCGATCTCGTCGCGCAGCGTCACGAACATGCGACGTGTGAGCGTCTGGTTCGAACCGCCCGACACGAACAGCGCGACCACCGTTTCGTCGAGCGCCTGAATGAACACGAATACCGCGCCTGAAATCACGCTTGCCTTGATCTGCGGCAGCGTCACCGTCATGAAGCTGCGCAAACGATTCATGCCGAGACTGCGCGCAACCATTTCCTGCGTGCGGTCGAAGGTGCGCAGATCGGCGCCGACCGAAATCAGCACATACGGCAGCCCGAGCATCGTGTCGGCGAGAATCAGGCCGCCGAGCGTATTCACGTAGCCCGCCTGGGAGTACACGAAAAACACACCCACCGCGACGATGATGATCGGCACCATCAATGGCAGCATCAGCAGCGTGCGTAGATAGCGCATGACCCAGTGCGTGCCGTTCTGGATCGCGTAAGCGGCGGCTACGCCGAGCGGCGTGGCGAACAGCGCGGCGCAGATCGAAGCGGTGAGCGTGACCCGCGCGGCGTCGATCCATGCGGGGTTGTCGAAGAACGAGTGATACCAGCGCAGCGAGTAGGCGGGCGGCGGGAAGGTCATGAAGCGCGTGTCGGAGAACGACAGCGGCACGACGATCAGCACCGGCACCATCAGGAACAGCAGAATCAGCACGACGGTCGCGCCGAGGACGATCCGTCCGAACGAGAGTTTGTTCATTTCGCGCCCAGGGTCTTTTCGAGTGGCACAAGGCGGCTCGCGGCATAGAAGATCGCGAACACGCAGATCAGCAGCACGACGCTCACGGCACTCGCCGCGCCCCAACTGTTGTAGATCTCGACGTTGCGGCTCACCACCATCGATACCATGATCGACTTGCCGCCGCCCATCAGTTCAGGTGTGATGTAGAAGCCAAGGCACAATACGAACACGAGTGTCACGCCAGCGAACACGCCGCTTAGCGACAGCGGCAGGAACACGCGCAGGAATACGTGCAGCGGCGAGCCGCCCAGGCTCGCGCCGGCTTGCGAGAGATTCGGCGGAATCTTCTGCATTGCAGAATAAAGCGGCAGCACCATGAACGGCAGCAGGATATGCACCATGGCGATGACCGTGCCGAACTGGTTGTAGGCGAGTTGCACCGGCCGCTCGACCAGGCCCGAGGCGATCAGCGCCTTGTTGACGAGACCGGTGCGCTGCAACAGCACGAGCCACGCGTAGGTGCGCACGAGTACGCTGGTCCAGAAGGGCAGAATCACCATGCCGAGGACGAGCGCGCTCGGCTTCGGCGGCAGCGCGGCGGCGAAGTAGGCCACCGGATAGCCGAGCAACAGCGTGATGACAGTGACGATGATGCTCAGCTTGAAGGTCAGCAAAAACGTTTCGAGGTACACGCCGGTGAACATACGCCGGTAGTTTTCCAGCGTGAAGCCGTCGTGATAGATGGACTGCCACGACAGCCACGCGAGCGGCACGATCAGCAGCACGGCGATCACGAGCAGCGCCGGCGTCATCAGGAGAAGCATCGTGCGGTCCTCGCGGCGCTGATAGCGCGCGGCGGGATCGGACCCGGTGGCGTGCATCAAGGTGGTTCCCTGAAGCATCCGTTTGGCGGTTGTCATCATGCACCTACGGCGTCGAGAAACTGATACCACGCCGCGACGAGTCTCACACCCGGCGCGCGCAGCGAATGAAAGGGCACGGGCCGCAAGCCGGGCGCGCCGAGCGGCGAGAGCTCGGGCGTTTCGCCGAGCGCGAGCGCGGCGGCATGCTGGCCGAGCAGGCTCGCCATCGCGACCCCCGCTCCGTTATACCCCAGACAAAAGGTCGTGGCGTCGTCGCTGCGGCCGACATGCGGCAGCGAATTGAACGTCATGCCCACATAACCGGACCAGCGATATTCCACGCGTACATCCGCGAGATCGGGAAAGAGCGCGACCATCGCGCGTTGCAGCGCGTCGAAGCCGGTCGTTTGTCCTTCCTTGCCGAACGCGTCGCGTCCGCCGAACAGCATGCGGCCGTCCACTTTGCGGAACCACTTCATCATGCGCCGCGTTTCGGTGTAGCTGCGGCGCTCGACCATCAGGCGTGCGTCGAGTTGGGCGGGAAGGCGCTCGGTGGCGATCATCGCGCTGCGAAACGGCACGAGTTCGCGCTGGTACGGTGCGGTCGCCGCCGTCAGATCCGAATACGCATTGGTCGCGACGATGACCTGCTTCGCGCGCACCGTGCCGCCTGGCGTGCGCAGCGTCAGGTGCGGCTCGCCGGGCGCGCGGTGCATTTGCAGTACCGGCGTGGATTCGTAGATCGGCACGCCACGCAGCGTGAGACCGCGCGCGAGGCCGCGCACGTATTCGAGCGGCAAAATCGTCCCGGCGTCCGCGCTCAGCACGCCGCCGACAAAGCCTTGCGAACCCGTCTCGTGCTCTATCTCGGCGCGCGATTGCACGGTCATCGACGAATCGCCGAGATGCGTGCGTACCCAGTCGGCTTCGGCGCGGATCGCGGCGAGCGCGACCTGCGTGTGGGCGCAGCGCAGACTGCCGGTCGGTTCGAAGCGGGCGCGCGCAAGCTCGAATTCATCGACCAGCGTCTCGACGACCCGCACCCCTTCATGCGCGAGCCGGTGCATGCGTTTCGCAGTATCGAGTCCGTGCAACTTGTCGATGGTGGGAAACGACAGCCTGAATTTCGAAGACACGACCCCGCCGTTGCGCCCGCTCGCGCCCCAGCCGATCAGGTTCGCGTCGAGTACGGCGCAAGCGACACCGCGTTTTTGCAACGCATAGGCGGCGGCGAGGCCCGAGTAGCCCGCGCCGATCACCGCGACTTCGACAGCGAGATCGCAAGCGAGCGGCGCGCCGGTACTGACCGCCGCATTCGCATCGGGCGAGGCGGCAAGGAGCGCCCGCCAGAGCGAGTCGGGTTGGGGCAGGGGGTGTGCGGTCGGCGCGAGCATCGGATCAGGCGGCGAGGCGCGCTTCGGCTTCGACGGCGTCCGCGAGCGCGGCGAGCGTCGCGAACTTGAAGGTCGGGGTGGTGAGCGCCTGCGGCACCGGCGTGGCGCCGAAGCCCTTCAGGTTCTGGCGGCGCTCGATCCAGCACGTCGCATAGCCGAGCTTGGTGGCAATGCCGATGTCGTGGTACTGACTCTGCGCGGTGTGCAAGATGTCGCTGAACTTGTAGCCGAACGCGGCTTGGCGGCCGCGGTTGTACGCGAAGAATTGCGGATCGGGTTTTGCGACGCCGGTTTCGTCGCAGCAGACACTGTCGTCGAACGGATCGCCGAGTGTATGTGCATAGGCCGAGAGTGCCACGCGGTCCGCGTTCGTCATCGCGACCAGACGGAAGTGCTTGCGCAGGCGCTTGAGCGCGGCGACCGAATCCGCGAACGCCGGCCATTCGAGCACGTCGCGCTGGAATGCGGCGGCCGATTGCGCATCGTCGGGCAGGCCGAGTTCCTTCGCCAGCGACAGGTAGACGTTCGCCATTTCATGGCTCGAACGGCCCGGGTAGGTCGCACGACCGCGCATGTATGGCTCGAAGATCTGGTCGTCGGTCAGGTCCTGCGCTGCCGGGCCGCCGAGGCGCCTCACGGAGGCGAGCACGCCGCGCTCGAAGTCGATGAGTGTGCCGACGACGTCGAACGTCAGAACCTTGAAATCTGTGAGCTTCATGAGAACATCCTTTTTGCAGTTTGCTGTGAAGCGGAAAAGGGATTACTCCAACGGTGCGTAGCTGAACAATGCGTGGGTTCAGGCGGGTACGACAATCGTGTCCTGCGGATCGAGAACGACGCTCATGGGCGCGCCCGGCTCCGGGATGCGCCGGCGCGCGTCGTGGCTGCCGGGCTGCCTGAGGCTGATGGCAGTGCCGTCGGCGAGCGTGGCGAACACGCGCAGGCTTTCGCCCTGATACAGCACCTCGGTGACGCGGCACGACAGACGATTCACCGCGTCGCGCCTGTCGCCGCCGTCGATCACGAGCTTCTCTGTCTGTACCGCGAGCAGTAGCTTGGCGCCGCGCGGCAGTGGATGCGCGGTGCGCAGCACTGTATCGCCGAGACGCACGGCGTCTTCGCCGGCGCGCGTCACGTCGAGCAGCGTCGCCTCGCCGATGAAGCTCGCCACGAACGCGTCGCACGGGCGGTCGTAGAGCCGCTCGGGCGTGTCGATCTGCACCAGCCGGCCGTTCCTCAACACGGCCACGCGGTCGCTCATGGTGAGCGCCTCGCGCTGATCGTGCGTGACATAGACGATCGTCGCGCCGAGCTTACGATGTAGCCGCCGTAGCTCGATCTGCATGGTTTCGCGCAACTGCTTGTCGAGCGCGGAGAGCGGCTCGTCCATCAGGATCAGTTGCGGCTCGAACACCATGGCGCGGGCGAGCGCCACGCGCTGGCGCTGTCCGCCCGACAACTGGCCGATACCGCGACTCTCGTAGCCCGAGAGTTCGACCATCGCGAGCGCGTCGGCTACCTTCCTGGCCCACGTCGCTTTCGGCTGACGCCGCGCGCGCAACGGAAATGCGACGTTGTCACCGACATTCATGTGCGGAAAGAGCGCGTAGTTCTGAAAGACGATCCCAATGTCACGCTTGTGCGGCGGCGCAAATGTAATGTCGCGCTCACCGACCCAGACCTCCCCTGAACTCGGCTGCACAAAGCCGCCGAGAATGCCGAGCAAGGTGGTCTTGCCCGAGCCCGACGGCCCGAGCAGCGACACGAATTCGCCCGGGGCGATGTCGAGCGACACGTCGTCGAGGGCCGTAACCGGCCCATAACGTTTCGCTGCCGATCGGATCGAAACACCTGTTTTCGCTCGTGCGTCCATTGTGTCTTGTCTCGCTGGGTAGGCCTGCGTTAGGGAAAATATAGGCCGCGTCCTCATTGGCGGCAATTCCCCAATTGTTGGATAAGGCATAACATCAAGTCATGCCTAAACTTCCCAAAAAACTGTTGAATGCGAGCCCGCGGTGAGCCGCATGCTTTCGTGGATGGAACCATCTCGGCGTGCGTCTTTTCGAGCGCTTGCGCGGCGGGATACAGCTGACCGAGAACGGTAGGACCCTTTACAAGATTTCCGAAGGCTTCAATGGCAGAGAGAGCGCGATACGCGAGATAGGGCGCGTGACCGGTGGCGAATTGGTTTTGCTGTCGGTGTCTCGCACTGAGCCGATTTGCCGCGCGTTGGTGACCACCCGCGGTGAATCTGTTGAGCGTATTCCGGGCATTCCAGCGCGCCTTCTACGTTGATGGACTCGACACGACCGATGGCAAGGTGCTGGCGGAAGTCGGTGCCGCTGCGCTGCGCTCCGCCGGGTTTGATACCGACGCAGAGGCGTTTTTCTCACGTTCGTCCTCGGACGAAGTCATTCAGGCGACCCGCGCTGATTTTGCACTGACGCGAAATTTAGGTGTCGCGGGCTTTCCGACTTTGTTGGTTGAGTGGGACGGTAAGATGGCGCGCATCGGCTCTGGTTTCATGCCGGCGGCACAACCCAAACAGACTCTTGCCCGTTTGGCCGACTGACGACAGAAGGCTGGCGGCTGCTAGCGATTTGCCCGAGGATAGGTGGAACCGCTGATACCGCGAGCGCGCCGGGAGGGCTCGCTGGGCCCTCTTCGTTGGACACTATCGCAGATAGCGAGCGCCGCATCTGAACCGCTTGGGTTTCCTGGACACATTGCAATGTTAGTGTCAGGCCTTTCTGAACCGCTTGGGTTTCCTGGACACATTGCAATGTTAGTGTCAGGCCTTTCATGAGCCTTCGGCCGTAGGCCGAAGGCTGTGCTGCCGGGCAAACTCGCCCGGCGTCAAGTCGTTGAGCGCC